>JAAYBS010000031.1 GCA_012718855.1 Syntrophomonadaceae bacterium | reverse complement strand
TCTTTCGTACAGAAGGTAGGGGTGATAACTTCTCAGGATGGGGCAGCCATTCAGGATATCTTAAAAGTTCTTCGCCAACGCCATGCTGGAATTCAGGTGATATTTTATCATAGTGCTGTTCAGGGCATGGATGCACCGATGGAATTGGCTCAGGGTCTGCATTATTTAAATGCCTGGGGGGATATGGATGTCATCATTATTGGTCGTGGCGGAGGGTCATGGGAAGATTTAATGGCTTTTAACAGTGAAGAAGTAGTTAAGGCCATATTTGAATCCCGGATACCAGTTATTTCGGCGGTTGGACATGAGACTGATTTTACTCTGGCAGATTGGGTAGCAGATGTAAGAGCAGCGACACCAACGCAGGCTGCTCAATTGGCAGCACCTGATTTGCAGCAACTGAGAATGGAAATAAATCGGTCGCAGCAAAGAATGCAGGCGGCTATGGAAAAAATATATTATAATCGCAGTGAAAGCCTGGACCAGTTAGTAATGAAGCGGATACTTAAAACTTCAGGTTTAATGCAATCTTTGCAATCCCGGGAGGATAAATTGCAGGATTTAACGGAGCGATTGCTGCGTGCAGCCAATGATAATTTAAGCCGCAGGCAAAACCAATTGGCTATGGCCGCTTCCGGACTGGACAAGTTAAGTCCTTTAAAGGTATTGCAGAGAGGCTATGCGGCAGTTAGAGGCGAAACTGGTGTTATTCGTTCAGTTCAACAAGTGTCACCAGGGGATAAGGTGCAGTTGATTTTAGCCGATGGGGTGCTGAAAGTAAAAATTGAAGACAGGGAGACGGGAGAACGGTGGAAAAAATAAAGTTTGAAGAAGCCATGAGCAGACTGGAAGAAATTCTGGACAAGCTGGAAGCGGGGGAGCTGGATTTGGATGATTCACTACTGCTGTTTGAAGAGGGTATTAATCTTACTCTGTTTTGTCAGCAGCAATTACAGGTTACTGAACAACGGATGCAAAAGTTAATACGGAAATTAGATGGCAGTTTTGAACTGGTTGAGGTTGAAGAGTGAGGTTAAAAATGCATAATTTTGATTTAAATAAGTTTCAAATTGAGGTACAGCAACGCAAAAAATTTATTGACCGATGTTTAACCGGATGTCTGGAACAGATAGATGCCTACCCGGCTATTATTCATCAGGCTATGCATTATGCTATTTTTAACGGGGGGAAACGTTTGCGTCCCATACTGGTTATGGAGGGGGCAGTATTGGCAGGTGGAGATCGGGAGCAGGTTATTCCTGTTGCCTGTGCTCTGGAAATGATTCACTCATATTCTCTGGTTCATGATGATTTGCCGGCCATGGATAATGATGATTTTCGCAGGGGAAAGCCAACCTGTCACAAGGTATTTGGAGAAGATATCGCCATTCTTACCGGAGATGCACTGCTTACAGGTGCTTTTGAACTAATGACCCAAAATGCTGCCGTTGCACCGGTAAAAGCAGAACAGGTATTGCAGGTAATTGCAGAAGTATCAAAAGCCGCCGGCAGCAGAGGAATGATTGGCGGGCAGGTAATCGATCTACAATCCGAAGGGCAACAAATAGAATTTACTACTTTGCAAACCCTGCATAGTCTAAAAACCGGAGAATTGTTTAAGGCAGCTCTGAGAGCCGGCGCCATACTGGGAGGCATGAATTCATCCGGATTGGAAAAGATTACTTCTTATGCGCTCGATTTTGGTTTGCTGTTTCAAATAACCGATGATTTACTTGACGTCCGCGGTGATGAACATTTAATGGGTAAGCCGGTAGGCAGTGATGAAAAAAATCTTAAAACTACTTATCCCAGTTTGTTTGGTATTGAAAGAACCGAAGAAATAGCACGTAAAAAGGTTGATGATTGTTTATCCAGTCTGGAATATTTTGGCCCGGAAGCGAATTTTTTACGAGATTTGACCTGGTTTACTTTAGTCAGGAATAACTAAAGTGAGCTGGAGTAAGATATAACTACCTAAAATAATACTATGGGTTTTATAGAACTCAGATTGGTCGCTATGATGAATTTGAATATAAGCGCTAAGTAGAAGAATATTATACTATTATGATATAATTACAGGCGAATGTGAACTGGCAGAAGGTTACAGTATTCTAGTCAGCCCTATTAATTTCAAAGACGGGCCTAAAAATCCGTAAATGGCACATCGATGAAGATTCTGGTATCGGCTTTTGACGCCCAGTCAGGGGTCTTTGCTGGGAGTTAAGGGTGATGGGGCATTCCGCAACGGCAT
>JAAYBS010000030.1 GCA_012718855.1 Syntrophomonadaceae bacterium | reverse complement strand
TAACTATAACCCTCTGCGTGGGGTGATTGTCCTCCTGACAAACGGGAGGATTTTTTACTGATTGGGCAAGCTATGGGTAGTATTGCCTGGTCAGGAGGAATGGTATAAATGCAGTTTTGTGGGGATTATCATACCCATTCCCGCTATAGCGATGGTCGACAGAGTGTAATGGAAATAGTAAAAGCGGCCAGTTCCCGCGGGTTGTCGGAGATTGCAATTACTGATCATGGTCCGTTGGCGGCAGTTATCGGGGTTAAATCTGCTGAACAGTATTTGAGTATCAGAGAGGAGATTGAGGTTTTAAAAGTTTTATATCCGGATATAAATATTTTACTGGGAGCAGAGGCCAATATTCGTGATTTACATGGCACGTTGGATATACCGGATACCATATTGCAGCAGCTGGATGTGGTGATTGCCGGATTGCATCCTTATACCCTGCCGACTTCCTTACAGGATGGGCGGGATATTTTTTTGCAGAATTCCCTGCGTCATTTGGGCAGGAAGCAGCGCCAAGCGGCAATTGCTGCCAATACCAGGGCCACAGTACAGGCTATTTCCAGTCATCCGGAACTGGATATTATTTCTCATCCCGGCTTGTTTTTTGAAGTTGATATTGAGGAAGTGGCTCGGGCCTGTATAAAATATCAGGTTTTGTTTGAGATAAATTGTGGACATGAACACCCGAAAGTTTCTGATATAATGAAGGCACAGAGGTTGGGAGTCAGTTTCATTATTAATAGTGATTCTCATTTCCAATCGACGGTAGGTGATTTACAGTATGGCAGCAGTATGGTACAAAAGTTGGCCATAGACGAAAGTCTGGTCGTAAACCGTAAAGGCGGAGGGGGATGGTCTCATTGGGCAAAGAAATCCAGGCTATGCATATTTTAATAATTACCGGGTTGTCCGGTGCCGGTAAAACCCAGGTAATTAATCATCTGGAGGATATGGGTTACTATTGTGTTGATAATCTCCCCCCGGTTCTACTGAGCAAGTTTGTGGAGCTTACTTTACAGGCTGAAGGTAAATTGGATAAAGTAGCCCTGGTTATTGATGTACGTGGCGGGGAGTTTTTCCTGGATTTTGCCGAGGCATTAAATGAGATGCGTGATGCCGGGATTCCGTTGGAAATAATGTTTCTGGAAGCCTCGGATGAAGTGCTGGTCAGACGATTTAAAGAGTCACGTCGCCGGCACCCGCTAAGTGAGAATCAAAGCCTGATGGAAGCAATTCAGCTGGAGCGTGAGATGCTGGAAGAGTTACGCGGCCGGGCCAATGTTATTATTGATACTTCCAATCTGGATCTGCGAACTTTGAAAGAAAAATTACAACAATTGTACAGCCAGCGTGAGACTGCCGGTATGGATATCAGTGTGGTTTCTTTTGGATATAAAGTGGGCATGCCTATGGATGCAGATATTGTTGTTGATGTAAGATTTTTGACTAATCCGTTCTATGATCCGGTTATGCGTACTATGACTGGTGAAGATTCAGAGGTTATAAAGTATGTATTGGATTCACCTATTACAAAATCATTTAACCGACGATTTATCGGTTTGTTAAAATTCCTGATTCCGCATTATATAAAGGAAGGCAAGACAAATCTTACCATAGCTATCGGTTGTACCGGTGGTCAGCATCGTTCAGTGGTCTTGACTGATTATACTGGTCAACAGCTTAAGAAGATGGGATATAAAGTAATTGTAAGGCATAGAGATATTTCAAAGTATAAAATGGAGGATTAAATGAAAATAGCATCTGAACCTAAGGTAGTAGTAATCGGTGGAGGAACCGGATTATCGGTACTGCTAAAGGGGTTAAAGGAATATACTTCGCAGTTGACTGCCGTAGTTACCGTTAGTGATGATGGCGGCAGCTCAGGCAGGCTTCGGGCCCAATTAGGAGTTCTTCCCCCCGGAGATATACGCTCCTGTCTGGTGGCCCTGGCTGAAACTGAAAATCTGATGGATAAAGTCTTTCAACATCGTTTTCTGGAAGGAGACGGTCTTAAAGGACACAGCCTGGGAAATTTATTGCTGGTGGCTATGACAGAGATTACCGGAGATTTTGAATCAGCCATTGAAGAAGTCAGCAAAGTTTTAAAAGTAAGGGGTAAAGTGGTACCAGCTACTTTGGAGCAGGTAGTTCTGGCTGCTTCTATGCATGATGGCACGACAGTATATGGGGAGACGGCTATCAGGGAATATCCGGCTTCCATAGAGAGGCTGTATCTGATGCCGGATAATTGTCAGCCGGTTCCAGCTTCATTAAATGCTATAGCCGAGGCAGATGCCATTGTAGTTGGACCGGGAAGTCTATACAGCAGTATCATTCCTAATCTACTTGTAAATGGATTAACAGATGCGATCAAGGCTTCATCGGCAGCTACTTTTTATATTAGTAACATAATGACGGAGCAGGGAGAAACTGACGGGTTTACAGCCGCAGATCATTTAAAGGTGATTGCTGACCACATAGGAGTAGACCTTTTTGATTACATGGTAGTAAATTCCGGGAAAATAGATCTGCCCCGTTTGGAACGATATCTGGCTGAAAAAGCCAAACCGGTAGCTCCTATTTATGAACCAATTCTTGATGGAAAGGTTGAAATTATTGCTGCTGATCTGGTATCTGATGATGAAGTAGCCTGGCATCATCCTGATAAATTGGCCCGGGTAATAATAGATGCTATACATAAGCTGGATTAAGTGTAGGGGAAGGTAATATGAGTTTTTCTAATGATGTACGCGCTGAGCTGGCGCGCGTCATGCCAAATAAAACCTGTTGTCGCCGGGCTGAATTGGCTGCATTATTGCTGTTAAACGGGTCAATAATAAGAGCGGAAGAGACCATTTTACAAGTAGAAGTGGATAATGCGGCGACGGCGCGAAAAGTATTTTTATTAATCAAAGAAGAGTTAGGTTTACAGCCGGCAGTTAGCATGGAGCAGCGTAAACGTTTTCGTAAAACCAGAGTTTATCTGGTTAAATCGGTAATTATGCCTGGACAGGAAAATGTGTTCTCTATATTGGAATTAACCGAGGAAGATGGAGTGATAAAGCGTCAGGCCCGCTGGAAGTTGCTGAATAAAACCTGCTGTAAACGAGCCTTTTTAAGGGGAGTTTTTCTGAGCCGCGGGTCCATTAATCGTCCCGAAGGGGAATACCATTTGGAGCTCATACTTCCTGACCCGGACATGGCGTCAGAAATGATGAAAATAATGAGCAAGCTGGATTTGGAAGCCAGGCAGGTAGAGCGGAAAAACACTCAGGTACTTTATCTGAAAGAAAGCGATAAGATTGCTGACTTTTTGCTTACCATAGGAGCCAATATAGCCTTGCTGGATTTTGAAAACGCACGCATTATTAAATCCATGCGCAATAGCGTTAATCGTCAGGTTAATTGTGAAACCGCCAATCTGGTTAAAACCATAGATGCCTCGGTACGGCAAATAGAATTAATCAAGAGAATCGTAGCCTTGCAGGGTTGGGAATATTTGCCCCCGCATCTGCGTGAGTTGGCTCAACTTCGCATCGAATATCCGGATTCAACCCTGAAAGAACTGGGTGAAATGCTGGACCCTCCATTGAGTAAATCGGGGACTGCTCATCGTATGCGCCGCCTGGAAGAATTGGCAGATACCTTGCTGGCAGAAAATTAACGCAGGAAATTAATTTGGAATGTCGAATAGGGTATGAAATAATGAGGCTGTGAGGATAGGCATGAAACTTACACACGATGTTTTTCTTGAACAACAGCAAAAGCTGATAATGACCCCGGAACTGCGCCAGGCAATTGCTGTTCTGCAAATGTCTACCCTGGAGCTGGGTGAATATATACAAAAAGAAATACAGGAGAATCCTTTTCTGGAAGAAAAAGAAGCGGAGGAAAGTAACGAGAGTCAATCTGAAAAGGAAACCGATGACAACAAATTAGACCAGTGGATGGAATACCTGGATGACCGGGGAAATGGCATGGTTGAGAAAGAAGAAGAGATAACCTTTGAAAATTTTGTTACGCGTCGTCCCAGTCTTTATGAACATTTGGAGTTTCAACTAAGAATGACAGTAACTGACCCTGACCAGTTTCGTATCGGGGAGTATTTGCTGGGTAGTATTGATGAAAATGGTTATCTGGTTATAGATATTGATGAGGTTGTTTCCAAATTGCAAGTTAACCATGCTATGGTAGCTCAGACTATTGAAATAATCCAGAGCTTTCATCCGCATGGAGTTGGTGCACGGGGTCTGGCCGAGTGCCTGTTGATTCAGCTGCACCATTATGGCAAAAATGAACAGTTAATTGAAAAGATTATCCGCGAGCATCTTGAGGATATTGCCCGCGGAAGAATGAATAAAATAGCGTCATCTCTGGGTATTCCTGTACAACAGGTACAGGAAATATGTGACCTGATTCGTACTCTGGACCCGAAACCAGGCCTGCAGTATGGCAATGATCAGGAGATAAAGTACATACTCCCTGATGTGGTGGTAGAAAAAATTGATGGTGAATATGTAGTAATAGTTAATGATGGGCAATTCCCGCATTTAATTATTAATCAGACTTACCAGAGATTTATGCGTCAGCCGAATGCTTTTGATGCGGAAGCCCGTAAGTATCTGGAGGAAAAGATGGGTTCAGCAATATGGTTGATTCGCAGCATCGAACAACGGCGCATGACTTTATATAAAGTTTCCAATGCCATAGTGGAGTTTCAAAAGGAGTTTCTGGACAATGGAGTAACTTCTCTGAAACCGCTTACGCTGCGTGAGATAGCAGAAATTGTTGATGTGCATGAGTCAACGGTAAGTCGGGCTACCAACAATAAATATATGCAGACTCCCCAAGGATTGTTTGAATTAAAGTTCTTTTTCAGTACCGGTGTGCATGCTTATGGGGGGGAAGAAAAAGTATCGGCCCGCAGTATTAAACATATACTTGAAGAAATTGTAGCATCAGAAGATCCTATGCATCCTTTAAGTGATGAGGCTATTGCAAAATTAATCCAGTCCAAAGGAATCCGCATATCCCGCCGCACCGTGGCTAAGTACCGTCAGGAATTGGGCATTGCCGCCACCATGTCCCG
>JAAYBS010000029.1 GCA_012718855.1 Syntrophomonadaceae bacterium | reverse complement strand
TTAATTTCAAAGACGGGCCTAAAAATCCGTAAATGGCACATCGATGAAGATTCTGGTATCGGCTTTTGACGCCCAGTCAGGGGTCTTTGCTGGGAGTTAAGGGTGATGGGGCATTCCGCAACGGCATGTGGAGTCTGACCCCGCACCCGTGGAGGCTTAGTAAGTTTTAAGCTTTACTAAGAAAACCTGCATTTGGTGAAAGCTGGGTGCAGTGTAGCCTGCCTTGAGTGGTGGCGGCGGATAAGCATTAATGGGTACCAAATACCTCGGCCAAGGATTTGTTATCTGCTTTGAAACCGTATACTGCAAAAGAGGCTAGAAATTAATGTGGGTTGTTGAGGAAAACTCCTAGACTGTGTGCTTTGGCACGGTTTGTTGAGGATTAAAGTGTGCACTAAGTGGTAATCCAGCCTTACTTGCGGTGACGCGGTAATGTGGACATAAAGGGAAACCGCCCCTCTGGCAACAGTCGGGAGCTCCACGGGGAAAACCTGCTGGACCTATGTCGCAGCGTTTACTCAACAGACAACCTTTTGCCAGATTGTTTTTTATGGAGGTAAATTACTTATTGTTGCGGACCCATATTTTTAATGATAAAAATGTTTTGATATCAGCACTGACAGTTACCTTTTTTACTTTTTTCATTGCCTTACTGGTCAGTATCGGAGCAGAAAGTCTGGTAAGTGCTGTTAACAGTGTATTGGTATCTATTCCGTTGTTAATATTAATAATTCTGGTTGGGGTATTTTTTGATATGATTGGAACGGCTGCGACGGCAGCAGTTTTACCGCCGTTTAATGCCAGGGCAGCCAAAAAAGTATATGGTGCCCGGCAGGCGGTTAAAATAACCAGGAACGCCAGCAAAGTGGCTAACTTTTGCAATGATGTAATTGGTGATATAGCTGGTACTCTAAGTGGAGCTATCGGAGCAGGTATAGTTTTAAGTCTGGTCGACTGGTTTGGTACCGTCGATCTGTTTATATTGGGGGGAATGATGACCAGTCTTATAGCTGCCTTAACTGTAGGTGGTAAAGCGGCTGGAAAGAAAGTAGCCATTGATCATGCCAATGCTATTATTTTTAGAGTCGCAGTGATTATGGCCCGGTGGGAGGACCTTACCGGTATGGAATTGTTTAATGATAAAAGGTGAAAGTTATGAACAGTATTTTGCAATCAATTAACTCTCCACAAGACTTAAAAGGTATGGATATGGCTTCCATTAATATGCTGGCAGAAGAAATCAGGCAACTTCTGGTTAACAGTGTTTCTCAATGTGGGGGACATCTGGCAGCTAACCTTGGCGTGGTAGAATTAACTCTGGCACTTCACTACGTTTATAATACTCCCACAGATAAAATCATTTGGGATGTAGGACACCAGAGTTATGTGCATAAAATATTAACCGGCAGACAACATCAAATGCCTACTTTAAGACAATACGGCGGCATAAGTGGCTTTCCCAAAAATGAAGAATCCGAACATGATGCTTATAATACCGGACATAGCAGTACTTCCATATCAGCTGCCCTGGGCATGGCCATTGCCCGGGATATAAAGAAAGAGAAACATTCGGTGCTGGCAGTGATTGGCGATGGGGCTTTAACTGGAGGCATGGCTTTTGAAGCCTTGAATCATGCTGGACAGGAAGATCATGATTTTACGGTAATATTAAATGATAATGAGATGTCCATTTCCCGTAATGTTGGGGCTATGTCAGCTTATTTGAATCGGTTGCGTACTGACCCCTCATATTCCCGTACTAAAGATGAAATTGAAACCGCTCTGCATCGCATTCCAGCTATAGGTCCCAATATTGCCAGGGCTGCAGGTAGATTTAAGGATATGGTTAAATATTTAATGGTTCCGGGTATATTATTTGAGGAACTCGGTTTTACGTACATTGGACCGGTAAATGGACATAATTTGGAAGAACTTATTCAGGTTTTGACCAATGCGGCAAAAATGAAAGGCCCGGTTTTTATACATGTAATCACCCAGAAGGGCAGGGGTTATGCTCCGGCTCTGGAAAAACCGGATGTGTTTCATGGTATTGGGCCCTTTGATATTAACACCGGACAGCAGCCCAGGAAAAGTGTTAAAACTTATACGGAAATATTTGGCGAGTTTATGCTTAACCGGGCGGCCATTGATCCCAGAGTAATTGCCATTACTGCTGCAATGGCAAGCGGAACCGGGCTGGCACCATTTGCCCGGCAATATCCGGATAGATTTTTTGATGTTGGTATTTGTGAACCTCATGCAGTCACTCTGGCAGCAGGTATGGCAAGGGCAGGTTTGCGTCCGGTAGTAGCAATTTACTCAACTTTTTTACAGCGAGCCTATGATCAGATTGTACAGGATGTAGCCCTGCAGAATCTGCCGGTTATTCTGGCCATTGATCGGGCAGGTTTGGTGGGTGAGGATGGAGCCACCCATCATGGGGTTTTTGATTTATCGTATCTACGCAGTATTCCTAATTTAACGGTTATGGCTCCAGCAGATGAAAATGAATTGATAAAAATGTTTAATACTGCATTTACGATATCAGGTCCGGTAGCTATTCGCTATCCGCGTGGAATTGGACAGGGGGCAGCAGCAACTGATGAAGAAGAAACTATTCCCATTGGACAAGCAAAAATTTTAGCTACGGGAGACGATCTGGCCGTTATTGGAATTGGCCGGGGAGTTTCTTTTGCCCGGGATTTGGTACAGTTGGCTGCGGAGTATAATATTTCAGCTACTCTGGTTGATGCACGTTTTGTTAAACCGATAGATAAACCCTGTATAAAATCAATTGCTCAAAAATGTGGGCGTATAGTTACCATTGAAGACAATGTCCTGCAGGGAGGTTTTGGAAGTACAGTTCTGGAAATATTACAGGAGGAAGGTTTGCCTTCCCAGATATTAAGGGCAGGAATACCGGATGAGTTTGTGGAACATGGCAGAGTAGATATATTATTTGATTATCTGGATATGAATGCGGAAGCTTTGCTGGAAAAGGTCATTAACCGCTGGCCGGAACTGGTAAATAATTCTGCTGGTTGGGAGTTGCTCAAATTTGGCGAAAGTTAGGCTGGATACACTGCTATATTCCCAGGGGCTGGCCTCCAGCAGAGAAAAGGCCCGCGCTTATATTTTAGCCGGACAGGTACATGTAAATGGGCAAAGAGTTGATAAGCCAGGCACATCAGTTGATGAAGAGGCGCAGGTGGAGATTATTTCTACCGGACGAAGGTTTGTCAGTCGGGGAGGATTTAAACTGGAAAAAGCTTTGCATGAATTTCAGATCGATGCAAAGGATAAGGTAGTAATAGATATAGGCGCTTCAACCGGCGGCTACACAGATTGTATTCTGCAGTCAGGTGCCCGTAAGGTTTACGCTGTAGATGTCGGTTATGGACAACTTGATTGGACGCTCAGAAATGATCCCCGGGTGGTAAACCTGGAAAGAACCAATATCCGATACATAGAACCTGAACTAATTCCTGAGTTGGCTGATTTGATTACCATAGATGTTTCCTTTATTTCACTGGGACTGGTATTTCCGGTAATCCCAGGGTTATTGAATAAAACCGGAATAGTCATTTGCCTCGTGAAGCCGCAGTTTGAAGCCGGTAAAGACCGGGTAGGGAAAAAGGGAGTCGTAAGAGAGCCTGAAATTCATCGGGAAGTTCTCAAGTCCTGTGTAAATAGTGCATCAGTTGCCGGTCTTAATTGTACGGGGATAACTTATTCACCTATTAAGGGACCACAGGGGAATATAGAGTATTTTCTAAAATTGACAGCAGCTGAGTCCCCTCTGGATAATATTGGTGGTATTATCGACCAGGTAGTAGAGCATGCTCATTTGCAACTTGGAGGTAAGGGTAGTGAAAAAAGTACTCCTGATTAATAATCAGAATAGGCCGGAAACCGAGTCAGTAGCTCAGGAAATGGCAGGGAAGCTGGCAAAGTATAATCTTGAAGTTATACGGCGACACGCTTTCAGTCCGCCGGTGCAGATAGAAGATGCTGATTTGGCAATAGTTTTAGGCGGTGATGGCACTATATTACGTACTGCACGTTATTATGCAGTCATGGGAATTCCGCTATTAGGTATTAATATGGGCCGGATCGGATTTTTAAGTAAACTGGAATTATCAGAGGTAGACGAATATCTGGAGCCTTTAATCAAAGGCCAATATAGTTTCAGTGAAAGGCTGATGCTTGATTGCCAGGTTTTAAAACACGGAGAAGTTGTTTTTCAGTCCTACTGTCTTAATGAAGTCGCCTTTCGCTCCACATCCCCGCTCATGGTAGGTTTTGATCTGGAAATAGATGGACAATTAACTGCCAATTATCGCGGTGATGGAATGATTGTATCAACTCCTACCGGCTCGACCGGTTATTCCTTATCCTGTGGAGGACCAATAACTGATCCTGATATTGAAGTACTTCTTATCACTCCTATAGCCCCACATGCTTCATATAAACGTCCCATGGTTTTGGATGCTTCCAAACGGGTGGCAATAAAATATTTGTCAGGGGTTGATGCGGCAGTATGTGTGGATGGTCAGGTGCAAACCGCATTGGAAATCGATCAGGTAATAAAAGTTTCACCGGCTCCTTTTAAACTGAAAATGATTAAACTTAAACCAAGCTTGTTCTTTTATCAAATAGAAGCTCGCATCAGAAGGAGTGAAGACTGATAAGCGGCTATTTTCATAATGCGGTTGCTTACTCTCATAAGATTTTGCATTCTGTAATTAGTCCGGGAGATTTTGTAATCGATGCTACCTGTGGTAATGGTCAGGACACAGTATTTCTGGCCCAATTAACCGGGCGACAGGGAAAGGTTATGGCTTTTGATATACAGGCGGAGGCTATAGAAAAGACACGGCAATTATTATTAAAACACCAATGCCTTGAACAGGTAATTCTAATAGAAGATAGCCATGCCAATCTGGGGGCATACAAGCCGGAAAAAATTAAAGCAGCAATGTTTAACCTGGGCTATCTGCCCGGAGGAGATCACAATATTATAACCAGCAGTAATGATACCATAGCTGCTTTAAAGACCATAATGGATAATCTGGTTTTGGGAGGGGTAGTTACCATTGTGGGGTATCCGGGATATGATGCCGGACAACAGGAACTAAATGAGATAAGCAAATATCTGTCTGGTTTAACCCAAAAAAATTTTGAAATTATAAATATAAAAGCGATTAACCAGCGGAATAATCCACCTCAGATACTGGTTTGTTCCCGGATTAATGGAGGTATATAATGAAACTTAAACGACATTTCACCATTACCGAGATTATTTCCAACCAGCGAATCGCCACCCAGGATGAATTATGTGAAGCCCTGCAGGAAAATGGCTTTGCCGTAACACAGGCAACCGTATCGCGAGATATAAAAGAATTGCAATTAATCAAGATCCCCGATGATGAAGGTTATCGTTATGCTCTGCCGGATGCGGCTAACATTACCCGTTCCCAGGAAAGGTTACGCCGGATTTTCAGTGATTCAGTCATTACCATGGATTACAGTGAAAACCTGATTGTTATTAAAACCTTGCCAGGTGGTGCCCAATCGGTAGCTTCAGTAATAGATTCCTCAGATATTCCCAATATCCTGGGCACAGTAGCCGGTGACGATACGATTTTTGTGGTAGTAAAGGCTATAGGAGCAGTACCGGAAGTGTTAAAAGGATTTCAGGAATTGATATAGCGGATAAAAAGAGGGATGTCCATGTTGGTGGAGATTTATATTCAAAATTTTGTCCTGATTGATGAATTGCGCATGGAGTTTGAACCCGGACTTAATGTATTAACCGGGGAAACCGGAGCAGGTAAATCAATTATTATTGATGCGCTGGGCTTGGTTATGGGAGAACGCGTAAAAAATGAATTTATTCGTGATAGCAGTAAAAAGGCATTAGTTGAAGCTTCGTTTGAAATTAACCTCGAAGAATTTCGGAATCTACTACAGGAACAGGGAATTCTGGCTGAAGATGAATCAATGCTGATCGTCAGCCGAGAAATATCTCCTGGCGGCAGAAATATTGTACGTATAAATAATCGTATTGTATCAGCAGCCTATTTAAAAGAAATAACTGCCTGGCTATTGGATATGCATGTCCAGAATGAACGTTCTTCTCTTTTTGAAAATGAAAAATATCTGCACATTGTTGATGATTTCGCCCCTGAAGCTGATTCTATGCGAAACCGGATTGCCAGTGTTTATCATCAGTGGCAGGAAAAAGAGCAAAAATTGCTCCAGTGGCAACAGGAAGAGAACCATCGTCTGCAAAAAATCGATTTTTTATCTTTTCAGGTTAAGGAAATTGATGCGGCCAAACTATATCCCGGAGAAGAGGAAGAGCTGCAATCTTTGCGATCAAGAATCCGCAATGCTGAAAAAATATCTGCCGGTAGTCGGCAGCTGATAAATATGTTATATAGGCACGAAGATGGAAATAGTGCCCATGATTTAATCTCATTATCTCTGGATGTAGTACGAAGCCTGATGGATGAACCTGATATAGCCGGGTTAAAAGAACCCCTGGAAGAAATTCTATTCAGTCTTCAGGAAATGGCCGGTACGGTTTCCGACCTGCAGGACTCGCTGGATTTTCAGCCTAGTGCCCTGGATGAAATAGAGAATCGTCTTTATCTTATCGAAAGATTAAAGAGTAAATATGGTTCCAACATAGAAGAAGTTCTGGCTTTTTACCGGCAAGCTCAACAAGAACTGGAGGAGCTGGAGAATTATGAACAGGTGGAAAATAATCTCCGTTCTGAAGCAGATAAGTTGCAGCAGGAATATTACCTTATAGCTGATCAATTGTCAGCTATACGTCGTGAAGCAGCCAGTAGATTGCAGGAAATGGTCCGCCGGGAATTGGTTGATTTACATATGCCCCATATTACATTTGAAGTTATAGTAATTCAAAAGGCATCTCCTGCTGCTAATGGTTATGATGATATTGAATTTATGTTCTCAGCTAATCCGGGAGAATCTCCCCGACCACTATCCAAAGTTGCCTCAGGAGGAGAAATATCCCGTTTTATTCTGGCTTTAAAATCGGCTCTGGCCTCTACCTATCGTATACCAACCCTGGTATTTGATGAAATAGATGTTGGAGTTGGTGGCACAGCCCTGGGGGCTATGGCTGATAAACTCTACCAGATAGCTGCTGATCACCAGGTAATCCTGGTTACTCATGCAGCTCAGGTAGCCAGCTATGCGCACTGTCATTATCTAATCGACAAACAGGTGGAAAACAACTCCACTTTTGTCCAGGTCACCCGTCTTCAGCAGGAAACCCGTGAACAGGAAATTGCCCGTATGCTGGGAGGCTACCAGTATTCAGATATAACCCTGCAACACGCCCGCGAACTTTTAAAGCGAAATTAAATCATCTGCATTAATTGCTGCCAGAAGACAGTGCTATTGACAAAAACATGTCAATGGCCTTTTTCTTTGCACACTTTTATCCCGTATGCCTCTGGTATAGTTTGTTATCCCGTCGGGGAGAATAAATTCTATCAGGTTACGGGGAGTGATATTAGTGAATTGGAATATTCGTACCTGTATAGGGACTTTTTTAGCTGGTTTATTACTGGCAATATGTTTTTCACCCGGTGCACGTACGGTACTTGATTTACCGGAACATAAAACTCTGGTAGTTGGAGAATCCAGTGCGATTAAACTTAGTATCCCAAAGCAGTTTAAAGATAAAATACAGATGCAGGTGGCCAAACCTTCCCGCAGTGTTTTTGCAACTCCTTACGAGTCACCAGTTTTAATTAACCGCAATTCGTCCGGATATGAGATTGTGGCTCTGAAGCCTGGAAAGGTAGATGTCAATCTAAAACTTCTGGGTTATATACCCCTTAAATCTATGGCAGTGGAAGCCATTCCTCCCCGCAGGGTAGTGGTAGGCGGGCATTCGATCGGAGTGTTACTCCAATCGAATGGTATTATGGTGGTGGGTTTTGCACCTATGATCAGTTCTGACGGAGCTAAAATGTGTCCTGCCCGTGATGAAGGTGTGGAAATTGGTGATGTAATTTTGAGTGTTAACGGCAGGACTATAAACAGTGAGAATGATCTAGCCCGTATAATTGACATTAATAAAGATAAATCCTTAAGTTTAAAAATTAAGCGCAAGGAAGATGTTATTAATGTACCGGTAAAACCTTATTATTGTGCTGAAACCAGGCGTTACCGAATTGGATTATATGTTCGTGACGGGGTAGTAGGGGTGGGTACTTTAACTTTTTGGGAACCAGGCAATAAACAATTTGCCGCTCTGGGACATATAATAATTGATGCAGATACCAGGCAGGGTATCGATGTGATGCAGGGTAAAATAGTAAGTGCCTCGGTACAGACAGTAAAACCGGGAAAACCAGGCAGACCGGGTGAAAAAATAGGAGTGTTTAATAATGATGGGGCAATAAATGGGAATATAGTTTCCAATACTGATTGCGGTATTTTCGGTTATACCAAATCTGACTTAACAAATCCTCTCTATGAATATGCTATGGAGGTTGGTTATGCTCATCAGGTAAAAACCGGTCCGGCAAAAATATGTACGGTTATTAACGGTGAGGATATTGAAAGTTTTGATATTTCAATTGAGAAGGTTTACCCTGGTCGTCAAGGTGGCAAAGGTATGCTGTTAAAGGTAACGGACCCCAGATTATTAAATACTACCGGAGGAATTATTCAGGGAATGAGTGGTAGCCCAATTATACAGAATAACCGAATTATTGGAGCAGTTACCCATGTTTTTTTAAATGATCCACAAAGGGGTTACGGAATATTTATCGATAATCTGTTATCAGAAATGTCAATAATGGATTATGTTAGCTAATAAGTTTTCGACAAAATAAAATTTGTAAGTTGCAATGCCAGGAAGTTAATTACCATGCAATCAGCCAGTTGAGGAAATATTTTGTAATTTGAAACAATTTACTATAAGAGTTATTATCAATTTGTATGCTGGATTATAGAATAATTTGATGGAAAAAAAAAGCAGGTAATAGTTGGTGTATCGTCGAAAAGGCTTAATAAATTTAAAATTATATAATTTAATTTAAATAAGGAGGGGACATCAGTTTATGTTCAATGAAACGGGTAAGATTAGAATACTTATAGCGGATGATAACCGTGAGTTCTGTGGTATTTTAAAGGATTATTTCAGCAATGACAATGATTTTGATATCGTAGATGTCTGTATGAATGGTATGGACGCCCTGGAAGTTTTGGAAAAGGACGAGGTTGATGTACTGATCCTGGACCTCATTATGCCTTATATGGATGGTATAGGGGTTTTAGAAAAACTAAATGAGTTAAATTTACCCCAGCGGCCCAAAATTATTATTCTAACTGCTTTTGGACAGGAAAATATTACTCAGAAGGCAGTACAATTAGGTGCAGATTATTACATATTGAAGCCGTTCAATTTACCGGTATTGGGTGAACGTGTACGGCAAATAGCTAATAACAAGGTTAAGGTTGAATCCCGTGGAACAGTAACTAATTTTACAATTGCCAGCCCATCCTCTCCTAAAAATTTGGAAGTTGAGGTTACCAGAGTTATTCATGAGATTGGTGTACCCGCACATGTAAAAGGTTATCAATATTTGCGTGATGCTATTATGTTGGTAGTAGGAGAAATAAATTATCTGGGAGCAGTTACGAAAGAGTTATATCCTACTATTGCCCAGAAGTATGATACTACCCCCAGTCGTGTAGAAAGAGCTATTCGCCATGCTATTGAGTTAGCCTGGGATCGGGGTGATTTAGATAAAATCAATAAATTTTTTGGTTATACTATTAATGGGGAAAAAGGAAAACCTACCAATTCCGAGTTTATTGCCATAATTGCTGATCGCTTAAGATTGGAAAATAAGGTTAGTTAATCTCCGATAGATAAAGAAACCTCTTGTTTATTTGTTTTTTATAAATAAGCAAGAGGTTTTTTATTTTTTTAATTTAAACTATAGTGAACGGTTTGCACCGGTGAGTCTTTTTGTAATAGTATTGTGTTAATATATATTCGTTAAGTATTTGGAATTGATTAGAGGTGTTCCCATGATTTCCAGAGGCAGAGCCCGAATGGATCGACGCACTAAAAACCTGGTACAACGGTTAAAAAAGGGTGATATTGCCATCATTGATCATGATGATATTGATGAAGTGGCAGCAAATTCTCTTATCGACATTCGTCCCCAGGCAATTGTAAATGTCCAGGAATCAATTACCGGTCGTTATTCAGCCCGGGGGGCTTATAAAATTCTTAAAGCTGGTATTCCCATTTTGGATAACGTGGGAGACGAAATTTTTGGAATGGTCAGGGAAGGAAGCTGGCTGGAAATCAGGGATAATGAGCTTTACTGGGGCGACAAGCTGGTGGCTAAAGGCAATCTGCTGACTCTGGAAGATGTTAATCAAAAACTTGTTATTGCCAATGAAAATAGCCAGGAAGAATTAGATAGATTTGTGGAAAATACTCTGGAGTATGCCAAAAAGGAGAAAGATATTCTTCTCGGGAATCTGGAGGTGCCCGTTCTGACTACTGAAATATTAGGGCGTCACGCTTTAATTGTGGTTAGAGGCAGTAGTTACAAGGAAGATTTACGGGCGATCAACTCTTACATTCATGAAGAGAATCCGGTGATAATTGGGGTAGACGGTGGTGCTGATGCTTTATTGGAATTCGGTATAACCCCGGATATAATTGTAGGCGATATGGATAGTGTAAGCGATGAGGCTTTAACCTGTGGGGCAGAAATAATCGTTCATGCTTATGCGAATGGTCATGCGCCAGGTTTGGAAAGGGTCCGGGAGATTGGCCTTGATTGCCACGTTTTCCCGATGCCTGGTACCAGCGAGGATGTCGCCATGATTCTAGCCTGGGAGTATGGAGCAAGTCTTATTGTAGCAGTAGGAACACATTCCAATATGATTGATTTTATGGAAAAAGGTCGTAAAGGAATGGGCAGTACCTTTTTAGTACGTTTAAAGGTGGGATCTATTCTGGTTGATGCCCGGGGGGTAAGTCAATTATATAATCAGAGCCCCAAGACCAAATATCTGCTGCAATTATTTGCCGCAGCCCTGGTTCCAATAGTAATTATCCTTATGGTATCTCCGGCTACCAAACCCTTTTTCAGATTGATACTGTTGCAGTTAAAGTTGCTGTTTAGTTTATAAAGAGGTGAAATAATGATTGATTTACGTTATCATATTACATCCATTGTGGCTGTATTCCTGGCATTGGCAATAGGAATCCTGATTGGCAGTACCATCGTAGGGGATAACTTGCTGGTTGATCAGCAAAAAAAATTAATTGATCGGCTGGAGGAACAGTTTACCGCTTTACGTGAAAGTGAAGATGAATTAAAGGCACAGAATCAGTATCAGGATAAGATCATAAGTCAGTATGAGAATTACAGTCAGAGCATGCTGCCAATATTAATCAAGCAGCGTCTGGAAGGATACAAAGCGGGGATAGTAGTTACCGGTGGTAGTGATATTCCAGCCGGAATGCTTAATTCCCTATCAATTGCCGGAGTAAATGTAGTATCCAAGACCGTAGTTTTAAGCGAAATTAATTTAAAAAATGAAGAGGTACGGGCTCGGTTAATTCAGTTCTATAATCTGGATTCAAAAACTTCTGTTGATACTATTCGTATGCAGATAGCAAATAGTGTAGCATCTATTTTGCTAGGGCAGGCAGATTCATCAGTGCTTAATATTTTGCAGGAACTTGGCTTAATTAAGTTGGATGGTTTAATTAATGAAACTCTGGATGGAGTAATTATAGTTGGTGGTACTAATGATGATAATCTTGCTTATCCCTACAGTTTTGATCAGGGATTAATTATGGCACTGCTAAACGGAGGGAAGAAGGTATATGGAGTTGAAAGTTCCGAAATACTTACTTCTTATATGGAGGAATATCAGAAGCAGAATATTAGTACTATAGATAATATTGACCTTAGCCCGGGACAAATTTCACTTGTTCTGGCTATGGAAGGTGAACCGGGTCATTATGGAATTAAACCAACGGCTAAAAGATTTATTCCTACACTGCCAATAGAGAAAATTGGAGGGCAACCTTAATGGCAAGGGTTAGTCTGGTTATTCCCGCTTATAATGAAGAAATGCGTATTGTCAGTACCCTGCAGGCAGTATTGGCTCTGGACGCGTTTGAGCAAATTTTAGTAGTAAATGATGGTTCTACCGACCACACTTCTTATCAGGCTAAACAGCTGGGGGTAGAGGTACTGGAAGTAGATAAAAACCGGGGTAAAGGCGGGGCCATGAATTATTCCCTGCCGTATATTAAAGGTGATGTGGTGGTATTCCTGGATGCTGATTTAGGCGATTCAGCAGCTGAGGTGCAAAAAGTTATGGCGCCGGTACTGGCAGGCCATGCTGATCTGGCTATTGCAGCCTTTCCTCCGGCGAAAAAAAAAGGCGGGTTTGGTCTGGTTAAAAAAACTGCTGCCCGGGCAATTAAAAAGGCTGGAGATATGCAGGTAAATGCTCCTTTGAGTGGACAGCGGGTTATGACGAGAGACGTATTGGAAGCAGTGACACCATTCAATGAAGCCTATGGGGTAGAATTGGGCATGACTATCAGGGCTTTGCGCCAGGGGTTTCGGGTGGTGGAGGTACCCACCAACATGACCCATAATGAAACCGGAAGAGATTTATCCGGATTTATTCATCGGGGCAAGCAGTTTGTAGATGTACTTAAAGTAGTCTGGTTGGAAAAGAGGAGGAAATAGTGGTGGATATCTATGTGGCAGCCGGCATCAGTCTGGTAGCCTCTTTTTTCTTTGAGGCCCTTATTCTTTATCTAATATTGCCCATGCTGCAGGAAAGCAAAGCAGTTCGTCCAAACTATCAGGGCAAAGATATCCCGGTAAGTGCCGGTATTACCTTTATATTTACTTTTCTTATTATCATGGCTGGTTATAAATTGTTGCTTCCGGTTTTTGAACCGCAGTTTTATCTGTTGGCTTTAGGACTCACCGCGATTGGTTTTCTGGGATTTCTGGATGACATGCTGGGTGGAAGCGATCGACGTGGATTTAAGGGCCATTTTGGTGCTTTAATGAAAGGCAGGCTTACTACCGGAGGTCTAAAAGCGCTGGGAGGAGGCTTCATAGCTTTCCTTATGGCATTATTTATTGGTGGCAGTGCTGGAGAAATAGTATTAAATACTTTTATCATAGCCTTATTTACCAATTTACTTAATCTGCTGGACTTACGACCGGGAAGGGCCATAAAAGGATTTTTATTATTTTTGATAATAATAGTCTTAATGGCCGGAGGTAAGGTTGATCTTTTATTAATTGCTCCGCTGCTGGGGGCGGTTTTGTATTATTTTTATTTTGATCTTAAAGCTCTGGCTATGATGGGGGATGCAGGGTCCAATGTGCTTGGCCTACTACTGGGATACCTGGCGGCAGCTTTTCTACCCATGACATTTCGTATAGGGGTTTTACTATTTTTAATCGCTATACATCTTTTTACAGAAAAATATTCAATAAGTTCCACTATTGAGCGGGTGGGTGTACTTAGATTTTTTGACCAACTGGGAAGGAGTCAATCTAATGGTGAATAAGGAACGATTGATCGAATCATTTATTCATATGGTGGGCATTGATTCAGTATCCGGAAAAGAAGGCCAGTTCAGAGATTATCTGACGGCTGAATTTTCTGCCCGCGGTTATCAGGTACAGGAAGATGAAGCGGGTAAAGTTTTAGGCACCGAGTCGGGTAATTTGCTGATAAAAATTCCTGGCATGCCTGACAAACCTTCTTTGCTGTTTGCTGCACATATGGATACAGTAGAACCGGGAAATAATATAGAAGCAATTGTCAAACAGGGACGTATTGTCAGTACCGGTAATACGATACTGGGTTCAGACGATAAAGCTGCTATTGCAGCTCTGTTGGAGGCAGTAGATGTATTAAAGGCCAATGGTGAGCCTCATGCACCGCTGGAATTATTGTTTACGGTAGGTGAAGAACAGGGTTTGCAAGGGGCCAAACTATTTAATTATTCACGCTTATCCTCATCAATTGCTTATGTATTGGATGCCGGCGGCCCTCCAGGTAATATTATTGTTCAATCTCCCTGTCAGAATGAAATTGAATATCAGGTGTTTGGCAAAGCTGCTCATGCCGGTATAAACCCTCAGGATGGTATTAATGCCATTCATATTGCAGCCCAAGCCCTGGCTGCTATGCCCTGTGGGCGAATTGATGAAGAGACAACCTGTAATTTTGGTATTATCGAGGGGGGAACTGCCCGCAATATTGTAGCTGATAGTTGCCGTATAAAAGGGGAAGCCAGGAGTTTACAACGGGTTAAACTGGATGCGCTAACCGACCAATTGCAATCAACTTTTATATCAGAAGTTGAAAAACATGGTGCTCAAGCCCAGGTGAAGGTGAAATTCCTTTATCCTGAAATCCAGCTTAATGTGCAGGATAAAGTGGTGGTATTAGCTGTAAAGGCGGCACAAAGCATAGGACTGGAGCCTGTGCTTACCGGAACTGGCGGGGGCAGTGATGCCAGTATAATAAATGGACATGGAATAGCCTGTGTGAATCTGGGTATTGGTATGAGTAATGTCCATACTATTGATGAATATATTGAAGTTGATGATCTGGTTAAGGATGTTGAGCTTATATTAGCTATTATAAGGGAGATATAATCCCATAGCGGGGAGGCAGAATAATGCTGGAAAGTAAAATAGGTTTAATAGGCAGGCAACTGTTTTCCCGTAACGATATCAGAGGATATTCCGTTCTGGTTGAAGGACGGGAGGAAAAGTGTATAGTATATCCTGCTCTGACCGGGGAAGTAGAAACCGGGGATGAGGTTTTATTAAATACCACGGCGGTCTCTTTGAAGCTGGGAAGTGGAGGCTATCATTATGTTATAGCCCGATTAAACAGCAGCGGTCAATCAAGCGTTCCTGGTGGTCATATTATGAAAATGCGCTATACACCTATGCAGGTAAAAGTACTCAGTGCCGAGGAAGAAGATAGTCCTTATCATGAAGCGTTGAAAACGGCTGATAGTCTTTTGGGCACACCGGTACTGGCAGCTACCTTACATTCCATGCTGGCACCGCTGGTACTTTATTTATCCAATGCCGGTTATAAAGTTGCTTATATGATGACTGATGGTGCAGCCCTGCCTATTGCATTCAGTCAGACCGTCAGCCAATTGAAAGCGGAAAATAGAATAGCTGGTACAGTTACTATTGGACATGCCTTTGGCGGAGATCTGGAAGCAGTCAATATCTATTCCGGTCTGTTGGCCGCCCGGGAGGCCTTTAAGCCGGATGTAATTGTGGTATCAATGGGACCGGGAATTGTTGGTACCGGAACCAAATGGGGATTTACAGGTATTGAGCAGGGTCAGGTTCTAAATGCTGTTCATACCCTGAAGGGAGTGCCGATAGCAGTACCAAGGATAAGTTTTGCCGATAACCGGCCTCGGCACCGCGGTATTAGCCATCATAGTTTGACCGTATTATCACAGGTTTGCCTGACCAAATGTATTGTGCCTCTGCCAGAGTTATGTGAAACTGAGTTAAACTATATATTGCAACAAATTACTGAAGAAAGTTTATTCGGTAAGCATGATATTTGCCTGGTAGATGGTGAAGAGATTATATCAATAATACAGAATAGCGGTATGAACATAACTACAATGGGCAGGGGAATAGACGCTGAACGTAGTTTTTTCCTGGCAGCAGGAGCAGCTGCCAAAGCAGCTGAGTTGCTCTTGCAGGGCAAAAGCCTGCCCCGCCTGGAATTGGTGTAAATTGATAAGGAGTATACAGATTTTCAGAACCTGACTCTACCTGACTATTTCTGACTTGATCTGACGGTTTTTAGTATTTGGTTTTAAAATAAATACCACAGATTTGTTATTTTTTGATTTATCTATATGATTTTTTTTATTACCCTGATATAACCGGAATGCTAATATTTATAAGCGGATTGAGTATCGATATTATTCCAGCACTACCTGAAACCACAGTCCTCTGCAGTATTAAATTAATATAGTCAGGTAAGGTCTGTTAAGTCAGGAGGAGTCAGGTTCTAAAAAACCTGGTCCTGGACCCGGTAACAAATCAGTGCAGGTTGAGGCGCAGAAAGTCGCGCAGGGTGGTATCAGGTGGATACTGTTTAATAAGGGCCTGTAAATCAAATAGTGAACCGGTTAGTAAAAACCCCTGGGGGGTTACAGATATATACATGATAAATACCTCCTCCGGTGCAGTTTATGCTGTTATTGGGAGGATTATGCAGGAGGGTTTGCCATGAACTTTGAAGAAAAAACTATTACTTCTGAAAAAATATTTTCCGGCAGAATTGTAAAGCTTAGAGTAGATACGGTGGAACTGCCCAACGGCAAAACCAGCACGCGGGAGATTGTGGAACATGCCGGTGCAGTGGGAATTTTACCGGTAGATAACGAGGAAATGGTCTGGCTGGTTCGTCAATATCGTAAACCCCTGGAAAGAGTCTTGTTGGAAATACCGGCAGGAACCCTGGAACCAGGTGAAAATCCGCTGGATTGTGCGATCCGTGAACTGGAAGAAGAGACTGGCCTGCATGCCGGGCAATGGGAGAGGATTTTAGGGTATCACAGTGCCCCGGGATTTTGTGATGAATACCTGCATCTTTATCTGGCCAGGGAACTCTCCCCAGGAAAAATGAATCTGGATCAGGATGAGTTTGTACAGCCGGTAAAAATGCCTTTGGAAGAAGCCTACCAGGCAATATTTGCTGGACAAATAGTAGACGGAAAAAGTATAATAGCCATTCAATATCTTTATCATTTGCAGGGAAAGAAATAAGTAGCGATTATGCTTTCGGCTGCTGCAACTTTGGTTTTAAAGTATGCCTATAGAAGGGGAGAATACCATGGATCGGTTAAAAAGCATAATAGTAACTACTGATGCCTCCGGTGCCCGACAAGCGGTACGGGAAAACCTGCTGGCAATGATTGTTGATGTAATTGATATGTCGACTACACTGGAGAGCGCCCTGGATGCCGGTGCGTATGCTGTTTTAGGTTGCAGCCCTGATTATTCCCGGGCTCCCGTTCCGCTTGACCCTCATAAAATAGGACGGGAAGCGGCCCGACTGGCTCGTGAAACTGGCCAGGGAATAGTGCTGGTTACAGAACCGCGGGTGGGGACGGATGAAGAGCGAATAGCCCGGTGTCAAAAGCTGGTCGCCAGTCTGGAAAGAGAAAAAGTTTCGATTGATGCTATTGTACCTAATCTGGGGGCTGAAACTCCTAAATTATTTGATATGAAAAACCGTGTTATTGTGGCAGTTACTGATACAGGGGGGGTAGCCTACGATGCTGCTTTTAATGAGGGCGGCGTAGTGTTTATTGGGACAGTCGCCCGAACCCTGTCGATGAGAGGAATGGAACCTGCCCGGCAGGCAGTAAAGCGGGCCAAAAAACTTAGTCGGGAATATAATAGGGGAATCGCCATAGTAGCTGCCAGCAGGAATTCCATGGAAGATATGCTGGCGGCCCAGTTTATTGCGAATCTGCTGATAGGCGGACAAGGTGAGGAGGAATAATATGAAACCGGTATATGTTATTGGACACAAGAACCCCGATGTTGATTCAGTGGCAGCAGCCATAAGTTACAAAGTTTATAAACAAAGTACTGATAAGGGTATTTACATAGCCGCAGCAGCAGGAGAAATAACCCATGATATAAGTTTTATCCTTGATACATTGGGATTTGAGGCACCGTTGGTACTAAAAAATGTAGGTACTACAGTGGAAGACCTGTTGGAAGAAAAGGATATTCTATATGTTACAACTGATATGACTCTGGTGGAACTGGGCAACCTGGTACGCAAACATGATTTGAAAACCATACCGGTTCTGGATAACAAACACCGTTTTCTGGGGTTAATAACCGTGGGTGATTTAGCCATGATCTTTATGGATAGTCTGGGTGGAGGGCGTGAAATTGACAGAAGTCCAGAAATTCTACGCGGAATTTTTAACCAAAAAGTAGCTGATATTATGAAAACCCGTGATTTGATATTGTTTGAAAAAGACGAATCAGTTGATGAAGCCCGCAAGCATATGCTGGCCAGCAGATATAGAAACTATCCGGTAGTAGATGAAAAAAACAATTTTCTGGGGATGATATCCCGTTATAACCTGCTGCAAATGAAACGCAAACAGGTAATTCTGGTTGATCACAATGAGAAAAAGCAAGCCGTAGATGGAATAGAAGATACAGAGATACTGGAAATCATTGACCATCATCGGGTAGGGGATTTGCAGACTATATCACCCATATACTTTCATAATGAACCAGTAGGGTCAACCTGTACTCTGGTAGCAGAAAAATTTCTGTACAAAAGGATTTATATTACCAAGGAAATAGCCGGACTTTTACTGTCAGGAATTCTGTCTGATACTATGATTTTCAAATCTCCTACAACTACCGGAAAAGATGTCAGCATAGCAAAAGAATTGGAAACGGTAAGCGGTTTGGACCCACGTGTTTGGGGCAGGACAATTTTTGAACAAATGAATAATCCGGATGATCATACTGATTATGAATTGATTAGCGAAGATCTCAAGGAATATGTCAGTGGGGAAGAAGTGTTTGCCATTTCACAAATTGAAACTATTGATAATAGTAAGATACTGGAACGGCGCGATTCGTTAATGCAGGTAATGAACGAAATATGCCAAAAACGAGGTTATCTGTTTTTGGGACTTATGATTACCAATGTTTTCGAAGAAGAAACTGAACTTCTGGTAGCCGGAGAAAAAAGTGGTCTGGTAGAAAAGGCTTTTGGCACAACTTCAGAGGGAAGTGTTTTTCTGAAAGGAATTATGTCCCGCAAGAAACAGGTAGTACCGGCATTATACGAAGTAATCAGAAAAGAATATATGGTCTGATAATCTCTTAACAGTGGTAATAATAGTTTCACTGTAAAAAGATAAAAATCACTTGTTTGAGTGAATAAATATGCAGGAGCCGTTGATTTTTTTAGCGGGATAAATAATAAGCCGACCATTTCCAGGTTGGCTTTTTTATATTTTGGAGCTAAGTATCCAGTTAATATTTTTAAAGGCAGTCATAAAAGAACTGCCGGAAAAATATTCATGGAACATGTACAAATAATTTATAACAGGAGATGGATAGTTAAGATCCCAAGCCCGTAAGCAGAACTTCCTGAGGAGACGATTCATGACAATCAGGCAGCGTATCAAACAGCATTTTTATGAAAACCGTTGGCAGTATATCCTGATCCTGCTCTTTTTTGCTGCCGGGATGTTGATGGGGTATGGGAAGGTAAATAGTCTGGCATCCGGAGTGAGACAAAACCTGGCCAATATGTTGGATGGCTATCTGCTCGGAGAACAGAGCGGTGGTATGGATAGCTACAGCATTTTTATAACGGCTTGGATAGGTCAGGTTAAGAGTTTGGGAGTAATTTATCTGCTGGGGTTATCAGTTATAGGACTGCCATTAATCCTGGGAGTAATATTTCTGCGTGGGTATTCTCTCGGATTTACACTTGGTTTTCTGATCCAGGAAAAAGCAGTGGGAGGTATTGTATTATCAGTTCTGACTATTTTACCTCAGCATATAATTTATATACCATTCTTGATTTTATGGTCGGTTATTGCCATTAAATTTTCTCTGCAGATTGTTCGGGGCAGATTTATGATAGGTAAAAACCTGGGGAGAATTATTTTATCTTTTAGTTTGTTACTGGTGTTATTTATGCTGATTTTTATGCTGGGTGCTTTTGTGGAAGCATATTTAAATCCGTATCTGTTAACGCTGGTTTTATAATTTTAGGGGAGGGGTTTTATGATTATCGTAATCAGCAATTGGAAGAAAAAACTGGTGAGAATAGTGGCAGTTCTAGTGGTTATAGCAGTAGTAGCCGCAATATTGCCGATTATTACCGGTATAATGTATTATCAGATTCCGGTCCTGGGGGGATGGGTAGACGAGGAGCATCCCAGTGGCAATCCCTTACGGGTGGAAAGAAAACAGAATGTTGAAGGGGCTATGGAGCAATTTGTAATTCACTTGCAGGATTTTTATTATGAAGAAAAAGAGTAAAATATTAATCAGGGGGATAATTTGATTATTATGCCCCTGTACTTTTAGCAGGAAAAAAGCCAGTATATAAGAAGTAATAGAAAAAGCTCAGGGAGCGAAATAATGGAAACATATATTAAGGCTTTTTTGGAGTATTTAAGGTATGAGAAGGGTCTTTCCGATCATACCAATGCTGCCTATGAAAATGATTTGAATAAATTTCATGTCTATATAAAGCAAAATCACCTGAGTGAAATACCCTGGGAAGTTACCAAACATGATATCATGAACTTTCTGAGCGGGGAACTGGATCAGGACAGGTCTTATGCTACTATTGCCCGCTGTTTGTCCAGCATAAAGGCTTTTTACAAGTTTCTTATCCTGGAAGGCTATACGGAAATTAATCCTACCGTTGATTTGGAAACCCCTAAAATTAAACGAAAACTTCCAGCGGTGCTTACTATTGAAGAAGTGGACAGGCTGATGGAAGAACCCTCTGTAATTACACCTTTGGGGCTTCGCGATCGGGCCATGTTGGAGTTAATGTATGGTACCGGGGTACGAGTATCAGAATTATTATCTTTGCAGGTTGAAGATATAAACTTGACAGCTGGTTTCATGCGCTGCATCGGCAAAGGCAGAAAAGAAAGGATTTCTCCGGTTAATAATTCTGCAATTATTTGGGTGGAACGTTATCTTAATCGTTCCCGACCTATGCTGGTAAAAAGTCATCACGAGAGGACCCTTTTTGTTAATGCTCACGGCAGAGCACTGTCACGGCAGGGTTTCTTCAAGATACTGAAAGAACATGTTAAAGAGGCGGAAATTAACAAGGAAATTAGTCCTCATACACTCAGGCATTCTTTTGCTACGCATCTTCTTGAGAATGGGGCTGATTTAAGGGCGGTACAGGAATTATTAGGCCATGCAGATATTTCAACCACCCAGATTTATACTCATTTAACCAAATCAAGATTACGGGAAGTCTATAAAATCTATCATCCTCGCAGTTAAAACCAGGATAGGGGGACAAGCATGAAAAGAAGAGTTATATTAATAGTTCTGGATAGTGTAGGTATTGGAGAAATGCCCGATAGTTGCCAATATGGTGACGGGGGATGTAACACGCTGGTAAACACTGCCCGGGCGGTAGGGGGCTTAAAAATACCTAATCTGCAGCAACTGGGAATAGGAAATATTACTCTTATTGACGGGACAGCGCCCGTTGAATCACCTCAGGCAGCTTATGGCAAGATGGAGGAACAATCGGCCGGCAAGGATACTACTACCGGTCATTGGGAAATGATGGGGATTATTCTTGAACGTCCTTTTCCTACCTACCCGCAGGGTTTCCCTATAGATTTACTGCAAAAATTTGAGCAACTGATTGGCAGGCCTGCCATAGGTAACAAAGCTGCTTCAGGGACTGAAATAATTAAAGAATTAGGGGAATACCATATGAAGACCGGTTATCCCATTGTCTATACTTCGGCTGACAGCGTATTTCAGATTGCCGCCCACGAAGAGATAATTCCGCTGCCGCAGTTATATGAGATGTGCCAGACAGCCCGTAATTTGTTGCAGGGTGAACATGCAGTAGGTCGGGTTATTGCCCGCCCCTTTATTGGACAACCAGGTAATTTTGTCCGTACAGCTCATCGCCATGATTATTCTCTGCAACCTGAAAAAAATATATTGGACTATATTCAGGAATCCGGCGAATCTGTAATTGGAGTAGGTAAAATTAAAGATATTTTTGCCGGTCGGGGGATTACCAGTTCTTATGCCATCGAAAACAATGATGATGGGGTTGATAAGATTATTCAGGCTATGCAGATGCATGAAAGCGGGCTGATTTTTGCCAATCTGATTGATTTTGATCAATTATATGGTCATCGTAATGACCCCCATGGCTATGCTGCAGCCCTGGAGGCTTTTGATCGCCGTTTACCGGATATTATAAATACCATGCAGGATGAGGATATTCTGATACTTACCGCAGATCATGGCTGTGATCCAACCTTTGCAGGTACTGATCATACGCGTGAATATGTACCTTTGCTGGTTTACGGTACTGCTGTACAACCGCAGGATCTGGGTATCAGAACAACTTTTGCTGATATTGGACAGAGTTTAGCCGGTTATCTGAGGGTAAAGGTTGAGGGTTTACCGGGCAACAGTTTTTTATAAAATGAGGTGCTATCATGATAAGCGTTCAGGATTTAATAAGGAAGAAAAGAGACGGCCAGGTTTTAAGCCGGGAGGAAATTGAGTTTCTGATCGGAGGTATCAGTTCGGGTGAAATCTCGGATTATCAAATTTCTGCCTGGGCTATGGCGGTATATTTTCAGGGTATGGACGAACGTGAGACTCGGGATCTGGCTGTGGCCATGGCCAATTCCGGCGATGTAGTAGACCTGTCGTCTATACAGGGTATAACGGTAGATAAACATAGTACCGGAGGAGTAGGTGACAAGACTACCCTGGCAGTAATTCCATTAGTTGCTGCTGCCGGAATTCCGGTAGCTAAGATGTCAGGACGCGGATTGGGTCACACAGGAGGAACCATTGATAAATTTGAATCCATACCCGGGATGAAGGTGGAAAAGAATTTTACTGATTTTATTGCCCAGGTAAATGTTGTTAAAGCAGCTGTTATATCACAGACCGGAAATCTGGTTCCGGCTGATAAACGGTTATATGCTATTCGTGATGTAACTGCTACCGTAGATAGTATTCCTCTTATAGCTTCCAGTATTATGAGCAAAAAATTGGCTTCCGGTGCCGAGGGTATAGTGCTGGATGTCAAGGTTGGCAGCGGAGCATTCATGAAAAATCGTCAACAGGCATTGCAACTGGCTGAAATTATGGTGTCCATAGGTAAAGGGGCCGGAAGACAGGTAGTGGCTATATTAACTGATATGAGTCAACCATTAGGTTTTAATATTGGCAATTCATTGGAGGTAATCGAAGCCGTTGATTTATTAGCCGGCGATGGTCCGACTGATCTGTTGGAAATCAGTTTGGAATTAGCCGCCCACATGATGGTACTGGGGAAAAAGTTTGACCAGGTAGCCGAAGCTCGTAATTATGCTGCTGAACTTTTAACCTCCGGCAAGGCTCTGGACAAGTTTATGGAAATGATAACTGCTCAAGGGGGCATTATCAAGCTTAATAAAGCTGATCGGGGACTGAAAATGGCAGCAATACAGCAACCGGTTCAAAGCGCTATCAGTGGCTATGTTAATCAGCTGGACGCTTATCAAGTGGGCCATACCGCTATGAGTCTAGGCGCAGGTCGGGAACAGATTAATGATGTAATTGACCATTCGGTAGGCATTCAGTTATTAAAAAAACGCGGGGACTATGTGCAGGCAGGAGAAACTATTGCCGTTATCCATGCCAGCCAGGAAAAACATCTGAGTGATGCCGAGGCAGGAATCAGGGCAGCTTACGAAATCGGCCCGGAAAAACCGGAGCCAACTCCTTTAATAATTGATATAGTCACCTAGGATATGGATTAATAATAGACGCAGATTACGCAGACCCTGCGGGCGCAGCAACCTCAATTGTGTTCATAGCCGAGGCTTGAACACTTATGAAGTCCCCGAAAGGAGGATTTACACAGATTCTTTTGGATTAATTTGTAGATAGGCTGTTCATGGTGAGTTGGTTTTTTCAAAAGGGGTAACAGGTTATTTTTAGAACTTAGAATGACCGGACCGGAGTATATAATTATTATTTATAATTTTATCGTCAGATTTAGTCAGGAAGAATCAGGAAAAGTCAGGTTCAAGTTTTTAAGCTCATCTCAATCGTTATTATGCAACTCTTCATAAATTATAATGTGCAACATTATAATTAGAACATTCCGCGTAAATCCGTTTAATCTGCGTAATCTGCGTCTATTACAATTGTCATACCCAAGTGCTCGGGGTTAATTTAATATAGCATAATAGAGTAACCGGCTAAATATAGATGGATAAAGATTAATTTTGGGAGGTGCAGCAGAAATGTTGCTCAGGAAATGGTTAGCCGGTTTATTGGTAGTGTTTATGCTGACTCTTATAACTCCGCCGTTAGCTCTGGGTGATGAAGTTGATGTTAAAGCAGATTCATTCGTTTTAATGGATGCAGATTCAGGGAAGGTATTACTGAGCAAGAACGAAAATAAGCGACTGGCTCCTGCCAGTATGACTAAATTAATGACTATGATTTTAGCTGCTGAGGATTTACAGGCAGGCAAGGTTAAAAGTGGAGACAAGGTAATTGCCAGTGAAGAAGCCTGGAAATTGGGAGGTTCACAAATATATCTGGAACCTGGTGAAGAGATGACTTTTGAGGAGATGATGATAGCTATAGCAGTGGGATCAGCAAATGATGCCTGTGTAGCTGTTGCAGAACATCTGGAAGGAACTCATAAAAACTTTATTGACCGCATGAATCGCAAGGCCAGACTAATGGGATTAAAAAATACTCATTTTGTTAACTCCTATGGCTTGCCAGCCGAGGGCCACTATTCAAGTGCGTATGATATGGCAGTAATGGCCCGCTATGCACTTAATTACCCCAAAATAGTTGAATATACATCAATCAAAGAATATAACCTGCGTGAGGGAGCATTCAAGTTATATAATACTAATAAGCTGCTTTGGTGGTATCAGGGTGCTGATGGATTGAAAACCGGATGGACCAATGAAGCCAAATATTGTCTGACTGCTACAGTAAAACGCGATGGACTTCGTTTGATAGGTGTAGTAATGGCGACTCCTGAAAAGAGTGGTCATTTTCGCGATAGTATGCAATTATTCAATTATGGTTTTGCCCAATATACTTATAAAAGTTTTTTCTCCCGAAATGGTGTTTGTGGAACGGTCACCGTAGGTAAAGGGATAATTGATAATATTGAAGTGGTAGCTGAGGAAGAAGTAGGGTCAATTGTTCGTAAAGGCCAGGAAAAGAAAATAACCATGAAGAAGAGCCAGGCAAATTATGTTGACGCCCCGGTAATAAAAGGACAAAAGCTGGGGGAATTAAAGGTATATTCGGATGGTAACCTGGTAAAAGAAGTCAATATGATTGCTGCTGATGATGTTGATCGTTGCGGAATTATTAGACATCTAGTTAAAATGTTTGCCGAAACATATCTATTATAAATGGAATTTTGTGGAAGGTAATATAGCCGTCAGTGTAGAAAACTTTTAATGAGCTAACTGACGGAAGGGGATATTCAGGTGGATGTAGATTTGAGGCAGGTGGGAAATACATTAGTTGTTCGTATGGGCGGTGAACTTGATATGCTGCTGTCAGACTACCTGAGAGAAGAGATTGATACGCGACTTGAACAATCAGGGGTGCGCAATCTAATTTTAAATCTGGAAAAGGTTTCATTTATTGATAGTTCCGGATTAGGATTAATTATCGGACGATATAAAAAACTGAAAGCTTTGGGAGGAAAAATATTTATTGTTGGTGCTCACCCTCCGGTAGATAAGATTCTGCATTTTTCGGGGGTTAATAAGCTGGTGCCTATGTATAATAGTGAACAGGATATTATTAATATCTAGGGGAGGTGACCAGCTGTTAGCTGGAATCATGATGAATGTAACCAATTTTGTAAAATTTGAATTTCAGAGTTTACCCGAAAATGTGGCTTTTGCGCGAGCCTGTGTGGGAGCATTTGCCTCTCAAATTGAATGTACTCTTGATGATATTGAAGAAATCAGATTAGTGGTATCGGAAGCCGTTTCAAACAGCATTATCCATGGTTATAACAATCGTCGCGGGGAAAAAGTGGAGATAATGGTTACTATTATCGACCACGATACTTTGGAGATTATTGTAAAGGATTATGGCAAAGGAATATCCAACCTGGAACAAGCCCTGGAACCTGCTTATTCAAGTGAACCAGGCCGAATGGGAATGGGATTTACTTTTATGCGCTCTTTCATGGATGAAATGGAAGTAATAAGTCAGCCCGGAGAAGGGACAAGCGTTCGACTTAAACGTAATTTTCGTGTCCGTGATGAATCAGTTCTTGCCTGAAGGGGGAGGGAATAATGACCTTTTCCGGCTATCAGGATAATGAAAAATTATTAATTCGGGCGCAGCAGGGGGATGAAGAAGCCAAATCCCAAATCTATGAAGCTAATGTCGGCCTTATTTATATGGTATTGGAGCGTTTTAAAAGTACTGCTTATGAATATGATGACCTTTTTCAGGTGGGGTCCATTGGTCTGCTAAAATCCATAGAAAAATTCGATTTTAGCTTTAATGTACGTTTTTCAACTTATGCGGTTCCGATGATAATAGGTGAAATAAAGAAATTTTTACGTGATGACGGCATAATAAAAGTACAAAGAGGTCATAAAGAATTATTTTCCCGTATAAGATGGGCGCAGGATAAACTTAGAGGTGAGCTGGGACGCGAACCAAATATCGGAGAAATAGCCGCCTGTCTGGAAATAGACCGGGAAGAAGTTGTAATGGCGATGGAAGCCTGTCAGGCTCCAGCTTATATTCATGACCTGATTCCAACTGATGAAAAAAACCAACTTTCTCTTTTGGATAAAATAGCTTCGGAAGATTCAGGGGCTATGATTTTGGAACATTTAGCCCTGCGTGAAGCACTGGGAAAACTTGATGATCGGGAAAGGCAAGTTATTTTACGGCGTTATTTCAAAGAAGAAACCCAGACGAAAATAGCAGATGACTTAGGAGTTTCCCAGGTACAGGTTTCCCGAATTGAAAAAGCTGCTATACATAAATTAAAGGCAGTATTGATATAAACCAATAAACATGACAGGTAATAAAGTAAAATGAACGTTCTCAAATCAGGGGACGTTCTTTTGCTTATAAAAATCCCATTCGAGTTCTATCCCAAAAGAGACCCTTCCTAGCCTGCAGCTCCTCAAGATGACATTTATGAGACTTTTTCCCGTGGTCTTGTACAATTTTTTACTCTTATCAAGCTCGGATAAAAAGCATGGTATAGTCCTTCGTAGCCAAAACCTCATTCACTATAAATGTCCTGCCCCCAAATTATTAAAAATCCATGTAAATCCATAATAATATGTGTTATCTGTGTCCATTAAATAATGAATAAAAAATATCAGTTTTGGCATTATAAATATGAACATAACGTAAAGGAGGAATTCAACTTGCAGGTTAAAGTAGCTGAGTTTGTAGGAGAGTCCCGCAAAGGTTGGCAGGACGCTATTGAAAATGCTGTTGCGGAAGCTTCCCGAACCATGCGTAATATTACCGGTGTAGAAGTATATAATTGGACGGCCGATTGTTCTGATAACAAAATTGTTGAATACAAGGCCAATATAAAAATTGCCTATGTAGATTAGTGTGAGAAGGCAGAAGGTATGCAGGCAGGATACCTTCTGCCTTTACCAACTAGGTGTATGTAAATTCACTATTGGGAGGAAACTTAGGTGGATAGTGCATCTGAACAGCTTAAACAGGCTGAAATTGATGAGTACGATCAATTAGTTAAAAAAATAGAACCTAAACCGCCAGTGGTAAAAAATTGTATATGGGCTTTTGTAGTGGGAGGATTAATCTGTGCTTTTGGACAGCTATTAATAAATTTTCTGATGAGCAACGGTTTAAATCAAAGTGATGCCGGTTCAGGGACTTCAGTTATTCTGATTTTTTTAGCCACCTTGTTTACCGGTTTAGGTTTATATGATGAACTGGGTAAATATGCCGGAGCAGGCTCAATTGTTCCTATAACCGGATTTGCCAATGCTATTGTTGCCTCGGCTATGGAATTCAGGCGTGAAGGTTACATATTTGGCGTAGGAGCCAGAATATTTAGTGTAGCCGGACCTACACTGGTATTCGGTTTTACTGTAGCGGTGCTGGTTGGACTTTTAAAGATAATATTTACGAGTTAGGGAGGCGTGTTAAGGTATGAGTAAAAAACAGGGCCAACAAACTATAGTTTTCACCTCTCCGCCTCTAATTTCCAGCTGGGCATCATTGGTGGGACCCAAGGAGGGGCAGGGTCCCTGGGGGGAAGATTTTGACCAGGTTTTAGATGATTATCTGTATGATGAACAAACCTGGGAAAAGGCTGAAAGCAAAATGTTAAGAGAGGCTGTAAAACAGGCAATAAGCAAGAGATATTATCAACCTTCGGAAATTGAACTTTTAATTTCCGGAGATCTATTAAATCAAATTGTTTCAGCTAATTATGCAGCCCGGGAGCTTAGTATTCCTTTTTTAGGTATGTACGGAGCTTGCTCAACTATGGCCGAGAGTATGTTGACAGCGGCCATGGCGGTTGACGGCGGTTTTTTTTCCCGGGTGGTGGCGGCGGTGAGCAGCCATCATTATACTGCCGAAAGGCAGTTTCGTACCCCGATTGAACAGGGAGTGCAGAAATCGGCAACTTCACAATGGACTGCTACTGCTGCCGGAGCAGTTTTGTTGGAAGCTGTTCCAGGAGGTAATCCCCGTATTACCAGCGCTACAATTGGACAGGTTATTGATATGGGACAGAGTGATGCAGCCAATATGGGAAGTGCTATGGCGCCGGCAGCTGTAAAAACTATAAAAGCTCATTTCGATGACTTGAATCGCAGTCCGGATTATTATGATTTAATTGTAACCGGCGATTTGGGTAAAGTTGGTATGGCTTTGGCTCAGGAGCTGTTCATTAAAGAAGGGTTGTTGCCGCAACCTAATTACAGTGATTGCGGGGTATTGTTATATAATGACCGCCAGGATGTAAATTCCGGGGGGAGTGGATGCGGCTCTTCAGCAGCCATGTTATGCGGGCCTTTATTAAAAAAGATGAGCGAAGGCAAAATAAATAAATTGTTACTGGTAGCTACCGGTGCCTTAATGAGTCCAACTACGTCATTTCAGGGAGAGACTATTCCATCAATTGCTCATGCGGTAGCGTTGGAAAATATTTAAATGGAGGCTTGAAATATGAATTCATTGTTTATGGCATTCCTGGTAGGTGGAGCATTTTGTATAATTGGACAATTAATAATGGATTTGACCAAGCCGGCTATTACTCCGGGACATATTCTGGTTGGTTATATTACCATAGGAGCAATTCTCAGCGGATTAGGAATATATCAGCCCATCGTTGATTTTGCCGGTGCTGGAGCAACTGTCCCGCTTTCAGGATTTGGGCATTTATTAACCCAGGGAACTATAACTGCCGTGCAGCAAAAAGGTTTACTGGGGGCTTTGAGCGGAGGAGTGGAAGCTGCGGCAGCAGGCATTACCGCAGCAATTGTTTTTGGATATCTGGCGGCGGTATTGTTTAATCCCCGTGGTTAATTAAGTATGTGTCCGGATAAAAGAGTGCGAGTAATTATAGTTACTGATGGAGATCCAACTGCCCAACGGGCAGTACAAGTGGCTGCACAGGAATTAAAACTGTATCCGCTGATCATTTCTAAACTGGATGCCGAGCAAATAAAAGGGCCTGAATTAAGCAGTTATATTTTACAGGCCCCCCGTGAACCGGTTGTAGTTATGGTGGATGACCATGGTGAAAAGGGCACTGGACCTGGAGAGGAAATTATCTGCTATCTGATGAGCCAGACTGATAAGATAGAAATTTTAGGTGTGGTAGCAGTAGCCTCACAAACCCGTGTAAAAGGTGTTCCGATTGATTGTTCAATTACAGCAGATGGGAAACTGATTGAGTATCTGCCGGTTGACAAGGAGGGGATTCCTGTATCCGGGGAGTTTAATTTAAAGGGTGATACGGTGGAAATATTGTCCCGTTATCCTGATGTAATGGTAGTAGGTTGTGGAGACCCCGGGAAAATGGCCGGTTTTGACAGTTTGGAACGCGGGGCAACTGTTACCCGACGCTGCCTGGAATATATTCTGCAGGGAGGCGGAAAGCGTGATTAAAAAAGGAAAAAACACTTTTTTAAGCCGCCACTTTGAAAAAAATATTGAAATGTTCAGCCAGGAACTGGGGGCGGAAGAAAGCTTTGATGTAATCTTTCGTGAGTTTGCTGTTGCCGGAAGTAAAAGTGCCTTAATTTGTTTGGACGGGTTAATAAAGGATGAAATGCTTACTCACGTTATGCAATCACTGACCGAATTAAAAAAAGAAGGACTCTTAAACTCCAACTTAAAAAGCCGACTTAAAAAGACGCTGCCCTACATAGAGTTAACTGCTGAACAAAATGTTGATCAACTGTTATATGCAGTTCTATCCGGGTCAATTCTGCTTATAGTAGATGGAATTGATGAGGGATATATTGTTGATGCCCGCCAATATCCGGCCCGCAGTCCGGAAGAGCCTGATATTGAAAGGGTGGTAAGGGGTTCCCGGGATGGTTTTACCGAAACCATGGTTTTTAATACAGCGGCTATCAGGCGGCGGATAAGGGACCCTAAATTACGTGTCAGAATGCTGCGGGTCGGAAAAAGATCCAAAACTGATGTAGTGGTAATGTATATCAGTGACATTGCTGATCAGGAGTTGGTCAGACAAATCACCGACCGAATTGAACAGATTGATATTGATGCTATCCCCATGGCTGAAAAAGCTGTTGAGGAATTAATTATGCCAGGCAGTTGGTGGAATCCCTATCCCAAGGTTAGATATACTGAAAGGCCTGATGTAGCTGCAGTTCATCTGGCCGAAGGACATATTATCATCCTTGTGGATACTTCACCCAGTGTCATGATTGCACCGTGTACCTATTTTCATCATTTACAACATGCTGAGGAATACCGGCAAAACCCGTCAGTGGGAGTATATATCAGGTGGGTACGGTTTATAGCCATTGGTGCTTCACTATTTTTAACTCCGCTGTGGCTATTATTTGCCCTGTCTCCGGAATTACTTCCCCCGAGCCTGGATTTTATTGGCCCGCGTGAGATGGGAGAAGTTCCGCTGTTATTTCAGTTTGTTCTTGGAGAACTGGCCATAGATTTAATGCGCATGGCAGCAATCCATACCCCTTCGCCAATGGCTACTGCCCTGGGAGTTATTGCTGCCTTGTTAATTGGAGATGTAGCTGTAAAAATCGGCTTGTTTATACCGGAAGTAATTATGTATACAGCGGTGGTGGCCGTTGGTTCTTTCACTACCCCCAGCTATGAAATGGCTATGGCCAATCGGTTGATTAGATTATTTTTATTGCTGGCCACCGGGATTTTCCGTTTACCCGGTTTAATCATTGCATTATTAATAGTATTGTTGGGCACAGTACTAACCAAGTCTTTTGGGGTACCATATTTATGGCCGTTAATTCCTTTTAATTATGGTGCTCTGAAGAGCATATTGATACGATCGCCGGTACCAATGCAGAATATTCGGCCCGGGATATTAAATCCCCGAGACAGTTGGCGACAGCCTGGACCGGCATTTAAAAGAGGAGGTGGGAGAAAATGACCCGAGTAGGCATTCCACATGGTTTATTCTATTACTATTATTATCCCTGGTGGAAAACTTTTTTTAATTATCTGGGAGCAGAAGTAGTCTGTTCCAACCCTACAACGCGATTAACTGTTGACCAGGGAATAGGAGCGGCAGTAGATGAAATCTGTTTTCCGCTTAAAGTATATTTCGGACATGTTTTGGAGCTCAAACGCTATGAACTGGATTGGATATTTATCCCCCGGATGGTGAGTGTGGAGCATAGAAGTTATATCTGCCCCAAGTTTATGGGATTACCGGATATGATACGGGCATCAATTCCTGATTTGCCGCCTATAATCGATATTACTGTTGATGTAAGTCAGAGCAATCGAATTTTAAAACGGGATTTGTTACAACTGGGAAAACTCTTTACCTCCCGTGAATCCAGGATTAGAGAAGCCATCAAACGTGCCCGGGAAGAACAAAATTTTTGTGATACCCTGGCCAGTCAGGGATATACCCGGGAAGAAGCCATTCAATTATGGGAAGGTAAAGCTACCCATTCTTTCCAGGCGCCGATACTAAATCTGGGCGTTCTGGGGCATGGTTATTCACTGTATGATGCAGTTATTAACATGAATCTGATTAATCATCTGCGTAATATGGGATGTCGACTATGGTTTCCTGAATCTCTTGATGCAGATGACGTTGAAACCTCAGCAGCTACTATTCCCAAAAGGGTATTCTGGACTTTAGGACGCAAGATGGTTGGCAGTGCCATACATTTGTCCCAACAGCCTGAGATAGACGGAATAATTTATCTGGCTTGTTTTGGCTGTGGACCGGATTCTCTGATCGGAGAAATAATTGAGCGTCAAATAAACGATAAGCCCTATATGTTGCTGACCGTTGATGAACATAGCGGTGAAACCGGTATGATTACACGGTTGGAAGCTTTTTGTGATATGTTGCTAAGGAGGAAAAATACCGGCAATGAAGATAACATTTCCGCACATGGGCAATATGCATATTGCCGTCAAAGCACTATTTAAAGAATTAAAAATAGAGACCATACCCCCGCCGCCAGTTAGTCAGAGGACTTTGGAATTAGGAGTAAAATATTCCCCTGAGTTTGCCTGTTTACCCCTTAAAGTAAATGTGGGCAACTTTATTGAAGCCATGGAAATAGGGGCGGATACCATATTAATGGCTGGCGGTTGGGGGCCCTGCCGCTTTGGCTATTATGCTCAGATTGAACGGGATATTCTAAATGACCTGGGTTTTTCATTTGACATGATTATTTTGGAAGCCCCCGAGTCACGTGTAACTGATCTGCTTAATCAACTGCGATTAATAGGTGAAAACGTTAGTATATGGCAGATGGTAAAAGCAGTTAATTATACCTGGCATAAGCTGAAAGCTATAGATTATTGGGAAAAATGTTATGAGCGTTATCTAGGTCCGGCTTTGGACAAACAAGCAGTAAACGATTTATATAATCAGGGTCTTCAGCAAATTGATGAGGCAGATACCAAACAGAAAGTAACCCGGACGCTGCAGGAATTGGAAACCCAAATAAAGCAGATACCACAGCATAATAAACCGGTTCTGAATATTGGTCTGATAGGCGAGGTATATACTATTCTTGAACCGGCTACTAACTACAATATTATCCGCCAGCTGGGAGAATTGAATGTTACCATCAGTCGTTCAATTTATATGAGTGACTGGGTTAACGATCATTTGCTCAAGGGAATGGTGATTAAGTCAAATCATAAACATATTGTTAATTGTGCCGAACCTTATCTGAATTACTGGGTGGGGGGGCACGGACAGGAAACTATCGGTTATGCAGTAGATTTTGCCCGACAAAAATATGATGGTTTAATCCAGATTGGTCCGCTAACCTGTATGCCGGAGATTGTGGCTCAATCGATTTTAGGGAAAGTATCAATTGAGCAGGGTATTCCCTGTATGACTCTGTATTTTGACGAACATTCCGGTACGGCCGGTATCAGTACACGCCTGGAGGCATTTGTTGATATGCTTGGCCGCAAGCAGGTGGGCCAGCAAATAATATCAGAGGGAGGATTCTAGATGGACTTTTATCTGGGAGTAGATATTGGTTCGGTAAGCAGTAATTTTGTTTTAATGGATTCACAAGGGAAAATTCATGAAAAAGTTTATCTGAGAACAGAAGGTAATCCGGTTCGGGCAATCAGCACCGGTTATAGTATATTGAAAAAGGACATGACCCAAAACCAACAGATTAAGGGAGTAGGAACTACCGGTAGTGGAAGACTTCTGGCTGCAGTAATGCTGGGAGCCGATGTTGTTAAAAATGAAATTACTGCCCATGCGGTAGCAGCATCCAATTTATATCCCGAAGTAAGAACCATTATTGAAATTGGCGGTCAGGATTCCAAGATGATTTTATTAAAACATGGTATTGTAAATGATTTTGCCATGAATACAGTTTGTGCAGCCGGTACTGGTTCATTTTTAGACCAGCAGGCCGCCCGACTGGGAGTACCTATTGAGCAGTTTGGAGATAGAGCCCTGGATTCGTCTGGCCCGGTTCGTATTGCTGGTCGTTGCGGCGTATTTGCCGAATCAGACATGATACACAAACAGCAAATGGGATACCCGCTGGAGGATATTATTATGGGCTTATGTGAGGCCCTGGCACGCAATTACCTGAATAATGTTGGCAAAGGTAAAAAGATTGAAGAACCCTTGGTGTTTCAAGGCGGGGTAGCCGCTAATCTGGGAATAAAAAAGGCCTTTGAAAAAATCCTTGGCATGCAGGTAATGGTACCGGAGCATTATGATGTAATGGGTGCTATTGGAGCAGCTTATCTGGCCGGTGAGACTATTGAACATAATCGCCAAGCTACAAGTTTCCGGGGAGATGATTTTGTACTTCAGGGCAAATTTAGTTCCATAAGCCGGGAGTGCAGTGGTTGTGCCAATATGTGTGAAGTAGTATGTATACGCCGGGATGGAGAAGCTCTGGCTTATTGGGGTGACCGCTGTAAAAAGTGGGAAAACAGTTTACAGCCGTCCAGTAAAAAAGCAGCCGGGGATACTATGGCCATTTAATTATAAGTATCCCCGGTTTCAGAATCTAAAATAGATAATATTTCTTCTTTAACCATAGTTGAGTTAGCCGAATCATCCAAAGCTATTTCTTTTAAGACCCGGGCCGGGCGGGCGGATAAAACATAGATGCGGTTTGCCAGCAGCAGGGCCTCTTCAATATCATGGGTTACAAATATAATTGTACAACTATGTTTATGAGCAAAATCTTTCAGCCATATTTGCATTTTTCTGGCGGTGATGGCATCCAAAGATGCAAACGGTTCATCCAGCAGCAGTATATCACTGGCAAACAAATAGGTCCTGAGCAAAGCGGCTCTTTGTTTCATGCCTCCCGACAACTGGCGGGGGTAGTAATTTTCAAAACCCAGCAGTCCGAATTCCTCCATATGTTGTTGGGCTAGTGTTCGTGATTTCTTCGTGTTTGTTCCTTTTAAAACCAGCGGAATTGACACATTGTCCAAGATGGTGCGCGAAGGCAACAGCAAGTCTTTTTGCTGCATATAGCTTACACGACCGGTGCGGTTAGTCCAATCCTGTCCGTCAATAATAACCTGACCTTCATCCGGAGGGATAAGTCCGGCTAAAATATTTAGCAAGGTGCTTTTACCACAACCGCTGGGCCCTAAAATTACTACGCTTTCACCTGCCGCTGCTTCTATGGTCACATTATTAAGCGTATGCAATCCATCTATTGATTTGGATATGGAGCTTAATCTTATTTGAGCCAAAATTGATTACTCCTGTTCAGGTAAAAATTTATTGGTATATGCTTTTTCAGGTTCAATATTTTTCTCAATTAAGCTGTTGTTAAACATAAAATCAGCATAATCTTTCCAGACGGAAAGTTTCATTTCACCCCAGCGGGGGGCATCAGACTGGTATTCTTTGGACAGATAAGCCTGACTGGCCAGAACCAGTTCACGGTCCAGTTCAGGAATTGCTTTTAACAGAATTTCAGCCGATTCTTCCGGATTTTGGATGGCATACTCATAACCCCGCGTGGTAGCCCGCATAAACTTTTCAATCAGCAAAGGTTCAGCAGCTATTTTGCTTTCACTGGCTATAATTACCGGAGTGTAAAAATCCAGAGCCGGGTATTCATCACGAACCGGTATAAAATTAAGGTCAATATTTTTTAATTCAGATTCAATTCCGGTCCAGCCCCAGTATATCCAGGCAAAGTCCGTACCAGTTTTGATACTGGTAAAATAATCGGTATCTCCAATATTTAACATATTAACCTTATTGATATCAGCATCATATTTGTCCATCATGGCTTTAATTACGGCAGTTTCAGCCGGTGAGCCCCATCCACCGTAAGTTTTACCTTCAAAATCTTTAGGAGTTAGTATATTTCTGTCCTTTGGGGAGGCAAAACCGGATGTATTATGCTGAATAATTGCCGCCAGTCCTACTACCGGAATACCTTTGGAACGGGCAATAGTTATTTCTTCCTGATAACTGATACCAATATCACCCTGTCCGGCAGCTATTAGGGATGAAGCGCCACCTTCCGAAGGCTGGATAATTTTAACGTTAAGACCTTCGGCTTCATAAAAGCCTTTATCCTGGGCTACATACATTCCGGTATGGTTAGTATTGGGAACCCAGTCCAGAATTACGGTGACTTCGGTTGTGTCTGTGGTTGCAGATTCAGAGCTTTGGCACCCGGCCAGAGGCATAACTAATAACAATAAAACTAATAAAATGGATAATCGATTTTTCATTTTTTCGATTCCTCCTTAAAAAAATTTTGAACCATTATCGTACCAATTGATTGCGATTCCAGGGCATTAAAAGAAAATTAAGTAAATCCACTATTTTTACCATTATGAAACTAAGCACACAAATTACTACTACCGCGCCCAAGACTTGATCTATGGCAAAGCTTTTTTGCTGCAGGGTCATATAATAGCCTAAACCTCTTTGCGCCCCTACCCATTCACTTATTACGGCTGCCATAATGCTATAAGTGGCTGAAATACGAAGTCCTGAAAAGAAAGCCGGTAAAGCCGTCGGCAGCTTTACCATTTTAAAAGTTGCCCATTTGGTAGCCCCCATACTGCGAAACAGGTTAATCTGATCGGGGTCAACCAGGTCCAATCCGTTTAAGAAACTAATAACAATCGGGAAAAAACATACTAATACAATGATAATTATTTTGGGCAACACTCCCCAGCCAAACCATAAAGGCAACAGTACGGCCAGAACTATGAGGGGAATAGTTTGGGAAAAAACCAATAAAGGATAAACGGCTGTATATAATACCCGCAGGTTATGCAATAAAAACCCGATAATCAGAGCCAGGATTACTGCCAGTGACAAACCTGCTACTGCTTCCAGCAGGGTAGTGCTGGTATGATAGATCAGTAATTGGTGATGCTTTAGGAGGCCGTCCAATATTTGTGTAGGAGCAGGCAATATATAAGCAGGTATCTCATACCAGCTTACCCCTTTTTCCCATAACAACAAAAGTAATCCCAGCGTAAATAGGGCTGAACTTTTTTTAGCGGTATTTATGAATTTTTTCATCTATACTAACTCCGTCCGGCCTGAAATCTATTTTTATTACCGAAAAAACCCTCCTGGCATTGGCATCAACGCAAATTTGATGAGCTTTTTTAACTATATCCAGCAGTATATCAAGGTCACCTTCAATAGTTGTTTCCATAGGGCCTACGCTATAGGGTAACCCGCTAGCGGCAATCATGGCAATTACCTCATCAACTACAGGATAAATTCTTTCATCCTCCACGCGAGGTATGATTTGCAGACTCAGGTTAGTATCAGCCATTATATCCACCTCCTTAAATTAAAAAATTAATACGACTGCATAACGGGTATACAGTCGTATTGAATCACAAAATATTGATCCCTACGCTGGCATTACCCAGATCAGGTTTAGGGTCAGGACCAACCAGTCCACTCTCAGCCGAATTAGTTCAGCTCCCCTTTGTCTCGTTAATCCATTATAGCTATCCGGATTATATCGGTCAACCGGATAATGTGATGCGAATGTTTTTAAAGAGACAACACGGCTGGATTGCTGGTTGTGTAAGGCCGATAGCTGTGTTAAAATAAATAGAATTCTTTAAATAAAGAGAGGAGAGATTAGTCGAGATGAGTAGAGAAGAGCTCACCAAATTCATTTTACCCGAGGATAAAATCCCCAAATTCTGGTACAATGTTCAGGCTGATATGCCCAATCCCCTGGAACCAGGTTTAAATCCCAAGACTCATGAACCTTTAGCGCCATCTGATCTGGAGCCTATTTTTGCACGGGAATTAATCATGCAGGAAGTATCAACCGAGCGTTATATTGAAATACCGGAACCAGTAAGGCAACTGTACAAACAGTACCGACCTTCTCCGTTATTCCGCGCCAGGAATTTGGAAAAAGCTATCGGAACCGATTGTCATATTTATTATAAATATGAGGGAGTCAGTCCGGTGGGCAGTCATAAATTAAACTCTTCATTACCGCAGGTTTTCTTTAACAAGCAGCAGGGAATAAAACGCATTACTACTGAAACGGGAGCAGGTCAGTGGGGAACAGCCTTGTCACTAGCCTGTAAACATTTCGGTATTGAAGCCATGATATATATGGTTAAAGTCAGTTTTACCCAAAAACCTTATCGTCGCTCCATAATGGAGCTTTATGGAGGGACCTGTGTGGCCAGTCCCAGTACTTTAACCGAAAGTGGCCGCAAAGAACTGGAAAAGAATCCTGATACACCGGGTACACTGGCTATTGCTATCAGTGAAGCAGTTGAAGATGCCCTGAAACGGGATGATACCAATTATTCGTTAGGCAGTGTGCTGAATCATGTTTGTCTGCACCAAAGTGTTATTGGTCAGGAAGCCCGTATGCAGATGGAAATGGCCGATGATTATCCGGATATAATTATTGGTTGTTGCGGTGGCGGAAGTAATTTTGCCGGAATTGCCTTTCCTTTTATTCCTGATAAATTAGCCGGGAAAAATATCCGCCTTATTGGAGTTGAACCAGCCGCCTGTCCGACTATGACCAAGGGGGTATTTGCTTATGACTATGGTGACTCATCCGGATATACCCCTATAATGAAAATGTATACCCTGGGGCATGGTTTTACCCCCTCCGGTATTCATGCCGGCGGGTTGCGTTATCATGGGGAATCACCTCTGGTAAGTCAGCTTTATCATGATGGTCTTTTAGAGGCGGTAGCTGTTAAACAGAACCCGACTTTTGAAGCAGCAGTATTATTTGCCCGGACCGAAAGTATAGTTCCGGCGCCTGAGTCTGCTCATGCTATCAGGGTAGCAATTGATGAAGCTTTAAAGGCTAAGCAGGAAGGGGTTAAAAAAACTATCCTGTTTAATCTCAGCGGTCATGGACAGTTGGATTTATATTCCTATGATCGTTATCTGTCAGGAGATACTGAAGATGTGGAGTTTTCAGATAAAGAGCTGCAGGAGAGTTTAAAAGATCTGCCCCGTATCTAACCGATTTTTTATAATTAATTAATATCAGCCCGATACTTTATATAAGGTGTCGGGCTTTTTGTATGGTTTAAGCCTCTTAAGGAAAATTTGCCCTATGTAAATATCACGGTTATGATTAAAATGAATCAAGGAAAGAGTAATTAAAAAAATGAATCAAAGCGTACGGTTAAAAACCATTGCCAACCTCATAGAAAAGGATCAGCCGACTGCTGATATTGGTTCTGATCATGCCCGATTAGCCAGATATTTAGTAGAAACGGGTATGGTTCCGCGGGTAATAGCAACCGAATTAGGTGAAGCGCCATTTGCCAGAGCACATCAATCGGCAGGTATCAGTTTACAAGCAGATAAGATTGAGGTTCGCAGGGGTGATGGTTTGCAGGCGCTGAACCCGGGGGAAGTAGCTAATGTAGTTATTGCCGGTCTGGGGGGAGATACTATAACTTATATCCTGGCCAATGATTGGCAGAAGGCTGCCAGTTTTAAGCGTTTTGTACTTCAACCGATGAGCCGTCCGGCAGTTTTACGGGAAGCTTTATGCCGGCAGGGATGGCCAATTGTGAATGAGGTTATAATCCGTGAAAATAGACGCTATTTTGTAGTAATACTGGCAGTGCCTGGAACTGAGACATATAGCTTATCACCGTTGGAGATGGAATTAGGTCCAATTATATTGCAACAAAGCAGCCAGTATAAAAGTTATTTGTTATACCATCTTAATAAATACTGTCAATTAAGAGATAGTTTGCAAAAATCCAAGCAATATAATGAGTTGCTGGCAGAAACAGAACAAAAAATTGCAAGTTTGGAGGCGATATTATATGAAGGTTAAAGTAGGAGATATAATTGCCATTATGGAGCGAAATTTTCCTCTTTTCCTGGCTCAGGAATGGGATAATGTTGGTTTACAATTAGGCTCTGCGCAACAACCGGTAAATAAGATCCTGGTAGCCCTGGATTTGACCTCCGAAGTAGTTCAGGCAGCAATAGCCGGAAAATACAATCTGATTATTACTCACCACCCGCTATTTTTTAAAGCCCTGAAAAATATTAATATTGACCGTTTTCCCGGCAATCTGATTGCTAAATTAATAAAAAACGATATCAGTCTGTATGCAGCCCATACTAATCTGGATATGGCTGAGCGGGGTATTAACCAATTATTGGCTGAAAAAATAGGGTTACAGGAAATTATGCCTTTAAATAATGACGAAGTTGAATCGCTGTATAAACTGGCGGTGTTTGTTCCCTTAACTCACGTTGAACAGGTCAGACAAGCTATTCATACAGCCGGAGCTGGACAAACCGGAGATTATTCCGAATGCAGTTTTCAATCCCCGGGTACAGGCAGCTTTAAGCCCGGGGCAGGTACAAATCCTTTTTTGGGTAAAGTGGGGCAATTGGAACAGGTTGAAGAAATTCGGCTGGAAACCGTATGTCTGGAGCGGGATTTGAATAAGGTATTGGAGGCCATGCATGCTTCACATCCGTATGAAGAGGTAGCCTATGATTTATTACAGCTTAAAAATGGAGGCAAAATATACAGTTTTGGGCGTAAAGGCGTTTTAAACCCTGAGTTGACTATACAAGCCCTGGCAGAACAGGTGAAAAACAGAATGGATATTTCATCAATAAGAATAATCGGTAATCCGGAGAAAAAGATTAAAAATGTGGCAGTTGTCAGTGGATCCGGAGCCAGTATGATACCAGCGGCAGCTCGTCAGAAAATTGATTGCCTGATTACCGGAGATGTTAAGTATCATGAAGCCCGGGATGCTGAAGAAATAGGGATTGGAATAATTGATGCCGGACACCAGGAAACTGAAGAATTCATTATTACTCATCTGACGGAATTATTACGCCAGGAATGTAAACGGCAGGGAAACGAGATAATGGTTGACAGCCTGTTTATTTCGCCAACCATAAAAACTATATAAACGACATTTTTTGGGATTAAAGCAGGGAAACCAATATTTGGTGTAGAATAAAAGGGGTAATATAGTAACAGAGGGGAATGTAGATGTTAAAAATAAAGGTTAGCAATTTGAAACCGGGTGCCAAATTGGGAAAAGATTTATATAGTTATGATTCTCAGCTATTACTACCCCGGGGTACAGTAGTTACCGATGAGCATCTTAATAGCCTTGCTGCCCGAAATATTTCAGAAGTATATATTAATGAAACTACTGCACGCCCCCGCTCTGAAAAACCTTTCCCGGAAGTATATCAGCATTCCCTGCATGTAGTCAGATCATTTATGTTGGAAGCCAAATTGGGTAAACCTCTTGAAATGGAGGAAATTGTTCAGACTACCGATATATTGTTTAATCAGGTCTTTGATGAAAATGATTTGTTTCGTCAGATGCGGCTTATGAAAGATAAGGATGATTATCTATTTACACATTCTGTAAATGTAGCTATGTTAAGTATATTGATCGGCCGCTGGTTAAAATGCGATGAAAAAACTATTAAGGAATTAGGTACGGCTGGCTTGCTACATGACCTGGGTAAAGTATTTATTAAAGACGAAATTTTAAACAAGCCCGGCAAACTAACAGAAGATGAATTCAATGAGATAAAAAAACATCCTAAAATTGGCTATCAACTGGCAATTGAGAATCCTGAGGTTAATTATGATATTGCCAATGCCATACTTTTACATCATGAAAGAGCAGATGGTTCAGGTTATCCAATGGGAAACAAGGGCTATAATGCCCATTTCCATGCTGCAGTTGTAGCAGTGGCAGATGTTTATGATGCGATTACTTCCACCCGCAGCTATTCAACTCGTTCTTCCCCCTATGTAGCAGCAGAAATTTTGTGGCAGGAGTCTTTTGGAAGACTTGATCCCCGCATTACTAAAGTATTTTATGATAAAATCGCTAATTTTTATATTGGTAATGAAGTTCTATTATCAAATAATGAAGTTGGCGTGGTTATCTTTGTTGACCCTGCTCAACCTACCAGGCCAATAGTAAGAGTACAAGATAAATTTTACAATCTGTTATTGGAACGCAATATTCAAATTATAGAAATTATTGATTAAATTTGTTGCATAAATTACATAATATGGTAAGCCCCTTAACGGTGGGATTATATGAATAATTTGCGGATTAACTTGGTAAACTATCAACATCCGGTCAAAAAAATAATAAATTTAAAAAAATTATAAAAATTTTAGGTTTATAGCAGGATTTGCCGATTTTTTGGGGAATGTAAAATAGTGTTTCTAATATTTTAATGCAAAGGGAGGACTATGTAGTGAACAAATCGGAACTTGTCAAAGCGTTAGCGGAGAAGGCTGAGATTACTCAAAAGGATGCTGCCAAGACTCTAGATGCCATGGTAGAGACAATTCAGCAGGCTCTTGCCAAGGGAGACAAAGTACAGATCATCGGTTTTGGAAGTTTTGAGGTGCGTGACCGGAAAGAAAGAAAAGTTATCAGCCCGGCAACTGGCAAAGAAATTAATGTTCCTGCCACCAGAGTCCCTGCATTTAAGCCTGGAAAATCCTTGAAGGAAGCAGTAGCAGCTGACAAAAAGGCTGCAAAGAAGCCGGCTAAGCCTGCAAAGGCTGCTAAGAAAAAATAGTCTTTGAAACTATTTGACTTGGTAAAAGGGGTATGTTATTTTTGCATACCCCTATTTCTTTTATTAAATCTATTTCGACAATCTTTTTTATGAATAATAAACTAAATTAATATTTAGAAATATTTAGGATTATTTACAGGTATAATGTATGTGGTTTAAGATTTTCTTAATAGGGGGGATTATATTTTGAATAAAGATTTTAATTCTCAATACCGGGACAAGCTTATTAATGCTGAGCAGGCGGCAAAATTGATTCAATCAGGTGATGTTTTACTCTATGCGACTTTTTTAGGTCGGCCAGTCGAATTTGATAACGAATTAGCTAAACGAGGTCAGGAAATTAATGATGTTCAAATATTTTGTTGCGGCACCATGGCTGAACCAATAATGCAAACACCTCTACAGGGACCGGAAAAATTCACCTGTAACAATTGGTTTTTTGGTGTTCAGGACAGAAGGTTGCATGATCAGGGTAATATGTTCTATATGCCTATTCAATTCAGCCAGTTGCAGGACGTTATTTCCAATGAAACTTTTCGAATTGATTATTATGTTCAACAGGTCAGCCCTATGGATCAATATGGTTTTTTCTCCTTTGGTCCGGCTAATACATATAGTTTTGAAGGTTGCCTGAAGGCAACCAAGGTTATTCTGGAAGTTAACGAGAACATTCCCCGTATACCAGGAGGTTCTGAGGATTCAGTGCATATTTCCATGGTTGATTATATTATTGAAGGCAACAATACACCTTTATTTGAGCTTCCGCCCGCCAAACAACCAACGGAAATAGATCAAAAGATGGCCAGGCTCATTTTGGAGGAAATTGGTGATCGTTCCTGTCTGCAATTAGGAATAGGAGCATTACCTAACCTATTGGGAGAACTATTATGTGAGGCAGGTTTAAAAGACCTGGGGATTCATACCGAGATGTATACCGATTCAATGACTCGCTTATTTCAGGAAGGAGTAGCAACCGGGAAGTATAAGACTACTGATAGGGGGAAAATTGCCTTTTCCTTTGTTTTAGGAACCCGTAAGACCTATGATTTTATGCATCAAAATCCTTTAATGGCCAGTCATTGTGGCCGATATACCAATAATCCCAAAGTAATCGCCATGAATGATCGCGTGGTGGCAATCAACAATATAGTTCAGGTAGATTTATTTAGCCAGATATGTTCAGAAAGCGCGGGTACTCGCCATATATCAGGAACAGGTGGTCAATTGGATTTTATAACCGGTGCCTGGTATTCAAGGGGCGGCAAAAGCTTCTTGTGTTTGAGCAGTACCTATAAAGACCGCAATGGGGAGATACATTCCCGTATAGCTCCTATATTGACTCCGGGCAGTATCGTTACCACACCGCGTACAGCAGTTGATTTTATCGTAACTGAATATGGTAAAGCCCGGCTCAAAGGTAAACCCACCTGGGAAAGGGCTGAAATGTTAATAGAAATAGCTCATCCACAATTTCGTGACCAATTAATTCAGGAAGCAAACCGCATGAATATCTGGCGTCGCACTAACCGGATTTAAATAGGAAGTCGGCTGCGAGTTTAAATATTTTATTGAGTTTAGTATTAAATCTTGAAACTGACTTTCCTGATTTTTAACTGAATGAACCTGACGGTTTTAATAATAAAACGAGGCAGGAGTTTTGAACTCCTGCCTCGTTACATGTAATTAAATTTTAATAATCAAAAGCTTCGAGAGGTATATCAAGAGCAGAGGTATCACGGTCACAAATAATATGGGAAATATATTCAATGCTGGGAGTAACATTGCGCAGATACCATTTGGCGGCCTCGATTTTACCTACATAGAAATTGTAATCATGATGTTCTGTACCTGTTTCTTTTATCCTCCGTAGAGCAACACAGGCCATATCCAGCAGTATATGTGAACAATGTAATTGAGATATGGCAGTTAATACCCGTCGGCCGAAAACTGGTATCATGGTGGGATTGTTATTTCTAAAGTCGACCAGACAGGTAAGCATCTTGTCAGCACTTACCAGGGCCCGGTCCAAATTACGGAATTCTTTTTCCAATCCGGTTGTATAACGGTTTTCAGTGGTGAAATTTCTGGCTTCGGAAAGGAAGGCGGCGAAGACTGCTCCTCTTCCCATACCCATCTTACGGCCAATTAAATCCATAGATTGAATGAAGTTGGTTCCTTCCCAGATGGAATATATTTTAATATCACGGGCAATCTGGGCTACCGGATACTCTTCACAATACCCATATCCTCCATAAGCCTGGATAGCTTCACCACAAAGCCACCAGCCTTCATCACTGGGATAAGCTTTACATAGAGGCGTAATAACATCCAGATATTGCTGGGCTTTTTCCCTCTCCTGCGGGTCAGGATCATGTTCACGAACGTCAAAGAAGAACATGGCCTTCATTATCATAGCTCGGAATGCTTCAGTGTGAGCTTTACCCATAATCAGGGTACGACGAATGTCTTCATGATTAATAATGGCTATTCTTTCACCACGGGGATTGGTAAAAGGCCTGCCCTGAATTCTATCCCGCGCATAATCACGGACATTATAAAAGGCATTGGCAACACAGCAGTGGGCCATATGCCCGGTTTCCATGCGGGCCAGGTTCATCATTTGGAACATTTGCGCCATACCTTCTCCACGACCTTCATTTTCCAGAGGGTTTTTACCCAGCAACCAGCCGCGGCAACTTCCATTCTCACCAAAGGACAGGGCAGCAGTACAGGATCCATGCTGACCCAGTTTATGCTCTACCCCGGTAGTAATTACATCATTATCGGACAGAGTCCCGTCAGCATTGACCCAGAACTTGGGAACAACGAATAATGAAATACCGCCGGTACCAGCTTTGGCTCCTTCAACCCGGGCCAGATATAGATGAATAATATTTTCGGTAAAGTCATTATCACCACCGGTGATAAATATTTTTTGCCCTTTGATTTTAAAAATTCCGGGTTCATCAGTTGGATAAGCTTTGGAGAGAATATCTCCAACATCAGAACCGGCACTGGGTTCAGTCAAACACATGGTGCCGGCCCAGGTACCATCCATCATTTTGGGTAAAAACTTTTCTTTTAGTTCCTCTGTACCAAAAGTTTGTATCAAATCAGCTGAACCGCTGGTCAGCAAAATGTAGGGATAAAAAGTAGGATTGGCAGCACATAACAATTCCATTACTGCTCCATTCAGCAGATGAGGCATTACATAGGAGTCTTCAGACCGGTCTATATTACTGGTACCCCAGCCTTCTGACTGCAGTTTTTTAAATAACGGCCCAAAGCTTCTGGGCAGCTCAACCTTACCATTAACTAATCTTACCGGATTCTGATCACCATCAGTATTGGTCGGTTCTACTACTTCTTTGGCCATTTTTAAGATTGGTGCCAGAAAGGCCCGAATATCATCCTTGGAATAGTAATCCCTGAATTTCTCATAATTAAAAACTCTTTCACTGGGAAGCCATTCCTGAATAATAAACTCCAGATCTCTGGTATTCATATAAGCAAAATTGGCAGTCATTGTTTCTCCTCCTCATAATCATAAAATTTATAGCTTACCGGAATAATTTTTCCGCTTTAAAGCGGAAGCTGCAGACCTTTATATATCTCTGGTCCACAGAGAGGCAAGTGCGGGTCCTCCACCCACGCACAGGGAGGCGCCTCCGACGGTAAGTCCCAGACGCTCCATTTCATAGTAAAGTGATACTACTATACGAAGTGCAGTACAGCCAACCGGGTGACCCAATGCAATACCGGAACCGTTATGGTTACATTTTTCCATATCCAGATCTATGCCAAAATCCTGCTTGAGCATAAGTCCGACTCCCAGGAACTGGGCTGCAAAAGCCTCATTAATTTCCCAATACTCAATATCTTCAAATTTTAATCCGGCGGCTTTTAAAGCTTTGGGAATAGCAACTGCGGGTCCGAGTCCCATCACTTTGGGGTCTACACCTTCGGCACTAATGGTAAGCATTTTCATAAGGGGAGTGATGCCTAATTCTATTGCTTTCTGTTTGGACATGACTACTACAGCTGCAGCGGCATCATTAATTCCCGAAGCATTAGCTGCAGTTACAACGCCACCTTTTTTGAAAGCGGAAGGCAATTTGGCCATAGTTTCAAGGTTAGCATCAGGAATCATGTGTTCATCGGTCTCATATAAAAGCACACCTTTTTTACTCTTGATTTCGACCGGAACTATTTCGCGTTTAAAAATACCTTCCTGAACTGCCCGCGTAGCTCTTTGATGACTCATTACTGCCAATTGATCACACTCTTCACGTGTAATTCCATATTGTTCAGCAATATTCTCAGCGGTAATACCCATATGACCAGGAACCATTCCATCATACAGACCGTCATGAATCATGCTGTCCTCGATGGTTCCAGGGCCCATACGATATCCCATGCGGGCTTTGGGGAGTAAATAGGGGGTATTGGTCATATTTTCCACCCCAATTACCAGACCAATTTCGGTTTTACCCAGGATTATATTATTACAGGCAATTTCCAGCGCCCTCATTCCCGAGGCGCAGTTTTGATTAACATTACAGGCATTACTGCTTACGGGCAGTCCAACTGCCATAGCAATCTGGCGTGAAACCAACGAACCCTGTAAATGTTGATAGACCTGACCAACCACTATCTCGTCCACTATATCTGCGGAGATACCCGCCCGTTCGATTGCTGCCTTGCCGACAGTGATAGCCAGTTCCTTGGCGGAGACATCTTTAAGACTTCCCATGAACTTACCGATAGCAGTTCTGCATGCACTAACGATTACAACTTCATTCACTAAAATATCAACTCCTTCCCTCCATAAAAAACGCTTCAAAATACTTTCTATCTCTAATCTATTGATGGTATGGGGATCAACACAAACCTGAAATTAATCGGGTTGCGCAGTATCCGCTCTCTCTTTTTGGGATTACTACGCAAAGTTTAAAAGTTTTTTATTATTACCACCTCCCTTTTAATGTATTAATTACATAGCAATATTTATGCCATTATTTCGAATAACAGAAAAATACGAATATACAGACATTTAGGCACAATAATTGAGCATTAACAAATATCTGAATATTCGCAATATGAGAGATGGGTAATTAGGCTTATCAAGGCAGGAGAAGGACTATAAAAGAAAACTAACAAAAAACGCATGTCTCTCAAAATGAGAGGATGCGTTTCTGATAGGATACAAAATAATTATACGTTTATTGCAGTATAACAATATTATTTTGCATAATTGCAAAAACCAATGTGAAGATAGACCGTTAAGGTATAATAGTAATGCAAAATTGCCCCGGTTAAGCCAAATTATACTTTTTAAGTTTGCGGTATAATACGGAAGGATGTATGTCCAGCATTCTGGCAGTTACAGTTTTATTGTTATTATTGGAACGCAAAGTTTTCATTATTAATTGGTATTCCAGGTTTTCCACTGCTTCATTTAAGGAAAGAGTAGTTTTGGATTCAATCTTGTTATTCTGCAGAGTAGGGAAGTGGGTAGGAATAATACGCTTTTCACATTCCAGAAGTGCAAGGTTGATAGCTCTTTCCAGTAAGTTTTCCAGTTCGCGAATGTTTCCTGGCCAGGAATACTTTTCCAGTAATTTCAAAGCTTCAATATCAATACCTTCAATGTTGGTTAACAGCTGACGGTTAAGCTTCTTTATAAGAAATTCGGTTAACAAAGAGATATCATCTATTCGATCCCGCAAAGGAGGCAACATCAAAGACACTACGTTTAAGCGGTAATACAAGTCTTCACGGAATCTACCTTCCGCTACGGCTTTTTCCAAATCAGTATTGGTAGCTGCAATAACTCGTGCGTTGGATTGAATGGTATAATTAGCTCCAACCGGCTCAAATTCTTTTTCCTGTAGAAAACTAAGCAGTTTGGTTTGCATGTTTAGAGGCATCTCACCAATTTCATCCAAAAAAATAGTTCCCCGATCGGCTAGTTCAAACTTACCTTTTTTACCCCCTTTACGAGCACCGGTAAAGGCTCCTTCTTCATAGCCGAACAGTTCTGATTCCAGCAGATTCTCAGGTATGCAGGTACAGTTGATGCGTACAAAAGGGTAATCCTTACGTTGCCCGGCATTATGTATGGCATGAGCAAATAATTCTTTACCAGTTCCGCTTTCTCCAATAATAAGAACATTGGAGTTATTGTTGGCTACTTGTAAGGAAAGAGATTTGGCTCGGCAAAGTTTGGCATTATTGCCGATAATATCATCCAGGCAATATTTTCCGAAAAATTTATTTGATGATATGGGTGCAGATTGATTATCAGGTTCAATTAATTCCATCATATTACGGGCAGTTGAGATATCCAGGAACAGAGTCTTGGACATAGCGCCTACAATTTTACCGTTATTATAAATAGGTACCCGCATAGAGATTAGTTTTTGGTTATTCACAATGCATAATTCACAGAGATTGGTTTCTCCAGTTTTTATTGTGTGTGGTAATCTTGAGTCTGGAATTATTTCATTGATATGTTTACCCAACAAAGCATCTGTCTTTACGCTTAATATTTCAGCAAAAGTTTCATTTACTACCAGTATTTCGCATTTGGCATTAACATAGATAACTCCCATATATGGATTATCTATCATATGTTCAACAATATTAAGCATTTCCTGATCATTAATTTTCATGCTATTACCCCCCCCTTTAGTCATAGCAAAAAAAATTCCCCTCATAATAATATATCATATAAAAATGGCTTATATCATATTAAACTATTCAATAAGGGGAAAAGCAAAAAGACATTTAAGATGAATTCAGTATGGTATTACATAAAAAAACCAGTAGTGCATGTCGAGCAAGCACTACTGGTTATCTAAATTTTTAAAGTAAGTAAATCTGTAAGCGGAGTTCTGTTTTCGATAGTCATCTATCTGGAATACCAGTTGCCTGGTACTTCAAGCGACCTAACCCGGGAACGGAACGGGCAATTCCATGGTTCCTCTATTTGGTCTTGCTCCAGGTGGGGTTTGCCTAGCCATTTAGTCACCTAAATGCTGGTGAGCTCTTACCTCACCGTTCCACCCTTACCCGGCACTCAAAGCAATTTAATTTGCTAAAAACAATGACTGAAATGGTTAATTTGTTGTTTTTTTAACAATTAAATTCTTTTGAGTGCCGGGCGGTTTATTTCTGTGGCACTTTCCTTGAGGTCACCCCCACTGGACGTTATCCAGCACCCTGCCCTGTGGAGCTCCGACTTTCCTCAGACTGTTTCCAGCCCGCGACTATCCGATTTACTTACTTTATTTATTGATTATGCTATGTCATTATATATGAGTAAGGCGCTGCTGTAAAGTCAGAGAAATTTATACCTTTTTAAGTTAATTATTATTTTTTACAGGCAGGAAATATAATGTTAATAGCGAATACTTGACAAGTAGGAGAGGGGACCCTTTGGTTTCTTGTATTGCCCTGGCAAAAGTAATACAATATTAAAAACTGGTAAGAGGGGGGTGAAAGAGTGTTGGCAATTTTTGGTTCGGCTTCAGCAGGAGGTTCTGGCCTGTTTTCCAATCCGCTTGTCACTTTATTGATGGTAGCGTTGGGGATATTCATTTTCCTAAAGTTTTGTAGTTGGGCAAAGAAATTTGAGCTATCCGCAGGGGCAAAAAAGGCTATCTATATTCTTACCGGAATTGGTATGGTCGGATTTAATGTTTATTATTCGATGGGGAATAAAGCGATTTTAGAAAGTAATAACTGGTCAACTGCTACCAATGCACTTTTGTTATCTTTAGTATGGGTATTTATCTTTGCCTTTGCCTTAATGGCGGAGACTAAAGCTGAATAATCATGAACGGAATAGGCGGCGTATAGCCGCCTTTTTGTTATTTTGAAGACAATCATATCAGTGTATTGACGGGGGAATAAATTAATGCAGGAACAGGTGAAAGTAAATTTAATAGCTGCTGATGGCACTAGTTACTCGCAATGGGCTCCGATTGGTAAAAGTCTCTGGGAGGTACTGGCTGTTTCAGTTTCAGGTTTTGCAACTGAGTGTGGGGGTAGGGGAACCTGCGGAAAATGCAAAGTGCGTGTAAGTGGTGAACTTAGTCCTATTACTGAGGAAGAAAAAGCCAAATTATTACCGGATGAATTAAGCAGCGGAGATAGATTAGCCTGTTATAGCAGGGTAATGGGAACGGTAGATGTTCAACTTCCCTATATGACGGATGATATATCTGCAAATTCAATGGCTAAAATAGCAACCGGCAAAAAGGCAGCTCAGTTTCGTAATTTCTTTATACCGGGTCTGGATAAGCAAAATCCCCAACCTATTTATCAGCGTATTCGTCAAGCTTTACCTGAACTGGAGTTTCAGATTACAGTCAATAATCTGAATGAGTTAGCCGGATTAGACCGGGAAGGTCGGCCTTCTTTAGAGTTAATTGGGTTGATATTGGATAATAAGTATTTGTTGTATGCTGGTCGCTATGAAAAACCTGCCTATGGCATTGCTCTGGATTTGGGAACTACCAGTTTATTAGTTTCATTAATTAATCTGGTTGATGGTCAGGTAGTGGGGGTAATATCAAAGACTAATATGCAAAGGATTTATGGTGCTGATATTATAAGTCGTGTAAGTTACTGTTTGGAACATGAGGATGGATTGGAGAAATTACATCAGATTTTACTCAATAATGTTAACAGCATGATTGAAGATGTTTTAAAACAGGCTGAGGCTACCGGTGATGATGTTTATCGTTATACAGTGGCAGGTAATCCAGTGATGCTGCATCTGTTTATGAATCTTAAGGTAAATGGTTTTGCATCTGCGCCTTATGCGGGATTATTCCTGGATAGTATTGAAATGTCTGCTGCTTCTTTAGGTCTTCAGGCCGGGGGACAATCACCGCTTATAATTCTTCCTCAGGCGGGAGGATTTGTGGGAGCCGATGCAGTAGCAGGGTTATTGGCGCTGCCTTCTAAAGCAAAAAGATATATATTTATTGATATTGGAACCAATGGTGAAATTATTCTGGCAGATGGAAAGGCTATGTGGGCTACATCGACTGCTGCAGGCCCGGCTTTGGAAGGTGGCAATATAAGTTGTGGCATGAGAGCCACCAGCGGGGCTATAGATCGGATTTGGCTTACGGAAACAGAAGAAATACAGTTCAATGTTTTGGGTTCGGGAGTACCTCGTGGTATTTGCGGATCAGCAATTTTAGATATGCTGGCAGTTCTACTGAGGGCTGGTTACATTGATCAGTCAGGAGCAGTAACTGAAAAGGGTGAAAGTTATGCTTTATATGCAAATGGTTTTTCCCTGACTGATAGCAATGAGCATAGTGATGAACGTCTGGTTTTTACTATTGAAGATATCAGGCAGGTGCAATTGGCTAAAGCAGCTATTCGTACCGGCATCGATATATTATTAAATAGAGCCCAAATGAACTGGCAGGATTTAGACCATATTTATCTGGCCGGTGCATTTGGTCAGGCAGTTGATATTTTAAATGTTATAGAAATAGGATTACTGCCACCAGTTTTGCCATCAAAAGTAAAACTGTTGGGGAATGCTGCTATGACAGGAGCAATTGCTGCTTTATTAGATAAAGATTATGCCAGACGTGCTGTAGATTATCAACAACGTATCAAATATATAGATTTGGCTCTGGAACCGCAGTTCCAGGAGCTGTTTATGAAGAATATTAACTTAGGCTGAAACATCATAAAGACCGGTCAAAGGATTTAATACCCGGGTGTGGAATTTTAAATTCTAATTTATATTTCAGGATCGGGAAAAAATAATGAAATGGAGTGGAAAAAGATGAAATTAGAAGGGAAAGTAGCTTTTGTTACCGGTGGGGGAACTGGAATCGGGAAATCAGCGGCTATTGCTTTGGCCAAAGAAGGTGCAAAAGTAATGGTTATGGGGCGTCGTCCGGATCCATTACAGGAAACTGTCAAGGAAATTGAAGCGGCAGGCGGAACTGCCAGGTATTTTGCGGGTGATGTTACTGAGCAGGCTGATCTGGAGCAGATTAGGGATATAATTGACCGGGAATGGGGCCGCCTGGATATTATGGTTAATAATGCCGGCTCCGGTATGCGCAAGGCTTTTATGGATACCACGCTGGATGAATTGGATTATTTATATAAAATTGATTTACGCAGTGTATTTGCAGTTACGCAGGTTATGCTTCCCCTTATGCAAAAGAATGAGGGGGGGAGTATTATTAATGTTTCTTCAATATTGGGCGTTTTTGGTGGTAAATACTCTACGGCCTATTGCGCTATGAAGGGTGGCGTAGTTCAATTTACCAGAGCTCTGGCTTCTGAAATCGGACCGTCTATAAGAGTAAATTGTTTATGCCCTTCTCATATTATAACTCCAATGATGCAGCCGGAAATTGACCGCTTGGAAGCAGCGGGTAAAATGGACAAATTAAATCGCCTCTTCCCCATGAAAAGAGTAGGATATCCGGAAGATATGGACGGAAGTATCATATTCTTTGCTTCTGATGACTCTCGCTGGCTGACGGGAAATATTTTTATTATTGATGGTGGTATGTCCTGTTATGTTTAAACTGTAAAATTAAGCTTTTAAGAGCGTCAAAAAGGTGAATAGCTGTTATAAAAAATACAGCTATTCACCTTTTTTGTTTGCCCGTTTT
>JAAYBS010000028.1 GCA_012718855.1 Syntrophomonadaceae bacterium | reverse complement strand
TTGGCTGCCTCAAAGTCAGTACCTCCCGGTTGCGTGGCTAAGTCAATAATTAGAATATCAGGATTGGCATGAGTAAGTACATCTTTGGTGAGGATCATGTTGGGAATGGTATTATATACAAAATCAGCTTGAGCTAATAACTCGGGAAGTTGATGCAATTGGCCCGGTTTACATCCCATTTCAAAGGCGCGGGCCAACTGACCAGGGCTTCTAGCGGCAACGGTAACATTTGAACCCAATGCTTTCAGGGTTCGGGCCATGGTAATTCCAACCCTGCCAAATCCAATTACACAGCTGTTACTACCATGAATCGTAATTCTGCTTTCCTCCATAGTAATTTGTATGGCTCCCTCCGCAGTTGGTATAGAATTTAATATAGCGACTTCATCCATTTCCGCTATTTCCAATAAAGTGAAATTATATTCTTCTGACCATTTCTTTAAAAAAGGGCGAGCTGAGCCAATTATTATAACTGCTTCAGAGGATATTTGGCGAATTGTCTGTTCAGTTAGATAAAGAATGTCATTGGCGTATACTGCCCGGATTACACCCTCTGAATTAGTACCTGGCATAGGAAGAATTACTACTTCAGCATCTTTACAGGCTTCTTCTACAGTATTAATTACAAAGGCACCGTGAGCAATTTTATCACGAGGAAATCCGACTACTCCTACGGTCGCACCCATTTTAACCAGTTCAGTTATCAATACAAGTTCGCGATCATCCCCTCCCAGGACTGCAATCTTAACTCCTGATAAAACTGAGCTCATCTTTTGCCCCCTTTCGGGTATTGCTCATTGCTACAATTAATAGCATTATATGAACACTATTGTTACGGGGTGCTTATCCTTTTAATAATAAGAAACAAAAAAGACCGGATATTTATCCAGTCCTTAGATTGCTCCCTACAAATTAATAAGGTATTAATTTAGTTTCACTATAAAAGGTATAATGCGCTTGTTTGCAGTGGCATCAATTTTTATTACTCAACTTTTTCTATAATTTGCAACATCCGCTCAGACCGCGGATTAACTATTATGGTCCAGTAATTATCATAAACTACCATACCCGGTTTGGCGCCTGACGGTTTACGAACATTATTACGAAAAGTATAATCAACCTGAACCTTCTCATCTTCACTGGCCTTACTGTAATAAGCCGCTAACATAGCTGCCTCCTCAAGGGTAGCATCCGGTAACTGATTAACGGAATTAAAATAATTAGGCAGTCTGATAATAACATGAGTCCCGGGAATATCCTTGGTATGAAGCCATAAATCGTGTCGATCGGCACCTTTAATCGTTAATGAATCATTCTGACGATTATTCCTTCCAACTAATATTTCCAACCCATCCGTAGATATATATTTACGGGGTAAACTCTTAGGCAGCTTACGGCTTTTACCTTTTAAGGGCCTGGCTTTAAGATATCCCTCTTTTTCCAGTTCTTCAATTATTTCATCCTGTTCAGCTATACTGTCTGCCTGTTCAATGGTTACAATCACTGATTCAAGATAAATAATCTCATTAGTACTCTGTTTGAGCAAATACTCAAGATGTTTAATAGCATTGCGACTCTTATTATATATCTTAAAATAACGTTGAGCATTTTCTATGGGAGTCCAGCGCGGATCAAGTTCAATAACGACCGATTCGTTTGTATAGAAATCCTCCAGTACTGCCTGCCGGTCTCCTTTATTTATCTGGTGTGCATACGAAGTTATTAATTCCCCCCAGGTTTTATATTTTTCGTTTTCCTGAGCTTTGGCAAGGTCGCCCTCCTGATAAAACTTTTTTTTACGGCTCTTCTCCACCTGCGTATTAATGTTTTTTAGCAAATTAGTTTTCATGGAATCCAGGCGAATCTTTTCCATTTTAGCTGAATAATATTGGTCACAAGTCTCATTTATAGAGTCAAAAGTGGCTAAATTATATTCAGCAGAAGGATTATACAATTCAAACGCCAGGTATTCTTCCATCTTATTGCGTCGATATAAAATACATGAGGTGCTGCCTGTAATTGATATATCTTGTAATAGAGTTTTAACCTGTTGGTATAAGGCATGCAATTCATAATCTCCGCACTCTTCTACTGGAATGTTTGGTTCAATAAAGGCATTCTGGCAAATACAGCGAGCTGAAAAGGGACTGACTCCAGCCAGGCTATTAAATAAAGCCTGGGATGCTGATTGCCCGTTTTGTTGCCACATCCTGGCTGCAAACTGTTCATATTCTTCCTGAAGTAAATCTATCTTGTTTTGTGCTGGCGGGGATATATATTCTTTGCCCGGCATTATCTCTCGAATTGAACCGGAATCCAGATTAAATCTTTTTATGGCATCAATAATCAATCCCGTTTCAGGATTAACCAGGATAATATTTGAATGACGACCGGTGAATTCTCCGATTAATAGGCGGGGTTTCCAATCGCGTAGCTCATCTAATGCTTCAATAGTAATATAAACAATACGGTCAAAACCATATTGTTTAACTGAGGTAATTTTCCCACCCTCCAGGTATTTCCTTAACAACATGCAGAAACCTGGTGGGGTGACAGGGTTTAATTTTCTTTCATTACTTATGTGCATACGGGACCAGCGAGGATTAGCTGATAACAATAGCTTAACTGTTCCGCCGCCCGCTTGCCGAACTGATAGTATTATTTCATCCTTTTCCGGTTGGTGAATTTTATCTATTCTGGCCTGAAAAAGTGTACTATTAAGTTCATTGGCAATAGCACGAATGGTAAAACCATCAAAAGGCATTAAGTATACCCCTTTCACTTACTAAAAAGCCATAACCAATATTACTTTTATTAGTACGGGGTTATTTAACAATCAAAACCGGGATGCTAACCAGTCGGGTTACCTTGTCTGATACACTGCCTAACACCAATTCCTGAAATCTGTTGAGTTTACGACTGCCCATGATAATTAAATCATAGTCGTCCTCACTTTCCAGCAGATCCAGTATGAGAGCTGCCGGATCACCACCAGCCCTTTTAAGTTTGCAGCTAACCCCGGCAGCCTGTATTATAGCTTCATATCTTTTTAATAACTCCTGTGACTCTGACCGTAACATATCCAATTTATCCTGATTATGCAATTTGGTAATATCAACATCTGAAGTGCCGTAAACATTAAATAATACCAGATTTTCTATAACCCCTGCAGCAGCAAGTTCGGCAGCTTTTTTAACTGCTCTTTCAGCCTGTTCGGAACCGTCAACCGGCAATAGTGCTTTATTGAATACTTTCAAAATAAAACCCCCTTATAATAAATATTATTTCTGCCTTTATTATAAGGCAACTTGCTAAGTTTCTTAGCATTTAATAATGTCATGATTATATCAAATATTGACTCTTGCCACAAAATATATGAAACTTATATCCAGGAAAACCATGGAGGTTTAGTCATGAAGGAAAAAATAAGTGTTATCGTTGCTGGTGCGCTCGGAAAGATGGGTATAGAATCCATGCGGGCTATTGCAGTTGATCATGAGCTCGAATTATCAGGGGCAGCAGACATTAAGGCAAAAGGAGAAACTGTAGCCAGTGTGACTGGTTTAAATGAAATAGACTTACCAATAGAAAATGATCTTGAGCAGTTAATATATAAGATTAAGCCTGATATATTGCTTGATTTTACAAATCCTCAGGCAGTCTTTAATAATGCCCGACTGGGGTTAAAAAATAACATCTCCTGTGTAATAGGGACAACCGGATTAAATGAAATTGAACTAAAACAATTGGATGCTCTGGCTCTGGAGAATCATACCGGTATTGCAGTAATACCCAACTTTGCCATCGGGGCAGTTTTAATGATGAAATTTGCCTCAGAGGCAGCCCGCTATCTACCCGATGTTGAAATTATTGAGCTGCATCATGATCGTAAAATTGACTCACCATCGGGTACGGCTATAAAAACTGCCGAAATGATCAGTCGGAACCGTCCCCCTCGCCCGCCTGCAAATCTGAGTGAATATGAAAAAGTTGCTGGTTGCCGGGGTGGAGATGTGGAACAGATCCGTATACACAGTGTGCGCTTGCCAGGTCTGGTAGCCCACCAGGAAGTAATATTCGGTGGAGTTGGCCAAAGTCTGACCATTAGACATGACTCTTTTGACCGGGTTGGTTTTATGCCTGGAGTAGTAATGGTAATTAAAAAAATGGGTTCCGTAAAAGGCCTGATTTATGGAATGGAGAATTTTTTATAAAAAATAAGACCTGATATTCAGGTCTTATTAGAGTTCAATATCATTCGGTTGCAGTCATGTGTACCTTCAGGCTCCCATCACTCTGCGGGATTACTTGACTGCCTTCCTCAAGAATGTAGATCTTCCTGTTGATTTCATCAACTGCTACTTCACGATTTATTAAAGTTGAAACTTCTTTCTCTGTTTTTAGGGTACGAATTTGTACACCATTATCATACAGTTGTATAAGTAACTTCCCCCCTGGTCGAGGAATTTCCTCCTGAGTATGACGCTGATAAGGTTTTAGAAATACATATTCGTAACCACCATCAATAAACTTCATCTTCTTTCCATTTAAATAGACCTGCATGTCGGATCCTCCAAATTATTTAACCGTACGACTGCCTGGTTTAATAACCTCAATCTTTCCTTCCTGACACAAAGGGCAGTTATCCGGTTCCCAGGATTCAATATCCATGGTCAACGTCGCTACTGTCTTAACTCCAAAGTCAACTTTACCAGCGCTGCGGTCAACTAAAACACCTACACCAATAACTTCACCACCGGCAGATTTCACCTGTTCAATTACCTCTTTAACTGATCCGCCAGTAGTTACTACATCCTCGACTACCAGGACTTTTTGTCCCGGTTCAATATTAAAACCACGGCGAATAACCATTTCACCATCCTGACGTTCTGTAAAAATTGCCGGAACTCCTAATTGGCGACCAACTTCATAGGCTACAATAATACCTCCCATGGCAGGTCCAACTACCAGTTCAACTCCATCGTCAAGAAAACCATCAGCCAAATGTCGGGCTAATTTCTCGGTATAATGCGGATATTTTAAAACCTGAGCACATTGCATATATTGATTGCTATGCCGACCGGAAGTTAGTTTAAAGTGTCCATTTAATAATGCCTGGGCATCAATAAATATCTGGCGTGCTTCATCCTGGTTTAACACTATTTATCCCTCCAACTCTTCAATAATTCTTAACGCAGCAGCTTGGGGATTATCAGCAACAGTAATTGGCCGACCAATTACCATGTAATCTGCTCCCATCGTTACTGCTTCTTTAGGAGTCGTAATTCGCTTCTGGTCGTTGGCAGCTGACCAGGAAGGTCTTATTCCCGGGGTTACTATTTTAAAATCTCTGCCACAGGCATTTCTGATAGCGGTGATTTCCTGCGGTGAGCATACTACACCATTAATACCACATTCCTGTGCCATTCTTGCCCATTCAACTACGGTTTCCTCAACTGATTTATCCTTAATAAACATATCATTTTCCAGTTGACTCTGGGATATGCTGGTTAGCACTGTTACTGCCAGGGTTAATGGTGGGGAGATATTATTCAGTTTCGCTTCCTCATAAACTCCTTTTACCAGCTGGTTCATCATCTCCCGGCCCCCGGCAGCATGAATATTAAACATGTAACAACCCAAACGGGTTAATACCTTGCCTGCTGCTGCGACCGTATTAGGTATATCATGAAATTTAAGATCTACAAATACCTTTCCTCCGGTCTGGTTAATCTTTTCAACAATTTGTGGTCCGCAACTGTTATACAGTTGCATGCCCACCTTAAATACACCTATGGTTGGGCTTAATTGTTCCACCAGTGATAATGCCTGCTTTTCGGTATCTACATCCAGTGCCAGAATTATTCGGTCTTTTGCCTGCAATGCATTTTCCCCCTTATTGCCAAACTATCTATAGTATTCGTTATTAGCCGCTTTGAGTCAACTATAGTTATTGGTTTAATATATTTGAGTGTTTATGCCTGGTGAGCTGCTCCAACCAGCTCGCTTAATGAAGCAACATTATTCTCCTGCATATAATGCAGCAGATTACTGACAATCTCTTCTGTTAATTGTGGATTAATAAATATTCCAGTTCCAACTGAGATAGCGGTAGCACCCACCATCAAGAATTCCAAAGCATCACGATAATTAACTATTCCTCCGCCACCGAGAATGGGCAGTTTTACTTCCCGGTAAACTTGATAAATCATGCGTAAAGCTACCGGTTTAATAGCCGGTCCGGATAATCCGCCAAAGATATTGGCCAGAAATGGCTTGCGGGTATTAATATCAACCGCCATTCCCATCAGAGTATTAATCATTGATAAGGCATCTGCTCCTCCGGCTTCACTAGCGCGGGCAATTTCTACTATATCGGTTACATTGGGACTTAGTTTCGGCATAACCGGAAGTGTGGTTTTTTCCTTTACAGCTTTAACTACTTCGTAAACCATTTGCGGATCAGTACCAAATTGCAGACCCCCCTGTTTGACATTAGGGCAGGAAATATTTAATTCAATTCCAGCTACTCCGGGATTACCTTCAATCATCTCTGCTATGGCTGCATATTCTTCAATCGTATTTCCTGCAATATTAGCGATAACCGTAACATTATTTTCTCTCAGATATGGCAGATGAGTGTTGAGAAACTCATTAATTCCCGGATTTTCAAGACCAATGGCATTTAACATTCCCGAAGCAGTTTCAATTATTCTGGGTGGAGGATTACCTGCTCTAGGCTCTAAAGTGGTCCCCTTTACGATTACTGCCCCAATTTTAGATATATCTACATAAGGTTCATACTCACGTCCATAACCAAATGTACCCGAGGCTGCGCAAACCGGGTTATTAAGTTTTATTCCTCCCAGATCTGTGGAAATATCAATTTCCCGTGAAATTTCCATTTCTTTTTTCAAACTAATACTCCCCTTTTTCTTGCCATCCTGCAGTATTTATTTCATGCTTATTTATATAATTCGACCTCTTTGATATTAAATACCGGTCCATCTTTGCACACTTTAACATATTGGGTGTCATTGGTTTTAAGTTTACGGGCACATCCCAGACAGGCTCCAACTCCACAAGCCATGTATTCTTCCAATGATACTTCAGCTTCGATATTATGATTGGCAGCAAATTCTGCTACTACCGCCATCATAGGTTCGGGGCCACAGGTATATATTCTGTCCAGCTTTTTTGGTTCAATTTTTTTTAATAATAATTCTGTTACCAGTCCTTTATATCCGGCTGTACCATCCATGGTGGCAGGGAAGAAATCTGTACCGATCTGACGTAATTTTTCAAAAGCAACCAGTTGCCGACGGCTTTCCGTTCCATGTAATACAGTAATGTCGCATCCCTGTTCTTCCAAAACTCTGGCCAAATATACCAGCGGTGCAATACCAACACCTCCGCCAACCAGCAAGATTCTTTCCGGTTGGTCAGGTAATTTAAATCCCCGTCCCAGAGGACCCATAACATCAACATATTCTTTGGTACGAACTGAAGTAAGCAATCTGGTTCCTGTTCCTACTACTTTATACAAGAGAGTTACACTGCCTAAACGCTTATCAACATCATAGATACTTAGCGGTCTTCTTAATAAGGGTTGATCCCGCAGTCCCGGTTTTATGTGTATAAACTGACCTGGCTGACATTCTTCTGCTATTTCAGGTGCAATAAACTCCAACTCAAACATATCTCGATTAACTTGATTATGACTGATTACCAATCCTTGCTGCATCCCTGGCATACTGGATTCCCTCCTTATTGCTGAGCTATATACTCCTGCAGTGAATAAATCTCCAAATCCTGCATATTATCAACTTCCCGGATTACTTCCTGGATTACTTTCAAAGTATCCAATGAAGTTAGACAGGGCACATTAAGCTCTACTGCCGCCCGGCGTATTTGAAATCCGTCTGAAAATGGCCGGCGACCATGATTTAAGGTATTAACACAAAAATCAACTTTACCTTCCCGAATTAAATCAACAATATTTGGCGAGCCTTCACTGATCTTTTTAACTATCTCGGCCTCTACTCCTATTTGTTGCAAAGCTTTGGCAGTACCATGAGTACTGACGAGTTTAAAGCCGTTTTGGGCAAACTTTTGCAACAAGGGAAGAGCTTCTTCTTTATCTTTGTCTGCAATCGTGGCTACAATAGTTCCTTTCTTGGGTATTTCTAGACCGGCGGCTATTAATCCTTTATAAATAGCCATTTTTAATGACCTGTCTATTCCCATTACTTCACCGGTTGATTTCATTTCCGGTCCCAATGTAATATCTACCTGCTCCAATTTATTGAAAGAAAATACCGGTACTTTTACCGCAAAAAATTCAGGTGGGGATTGAAGACCATCTTTGTATCCCATATCCGCCAGACTTTTACCCAGCATGATTTCAACTGCCAGCTTAACCATAGGTATTCCAGTTACTTTACTGATAAAGGGAATGGTTCTGCTGGAACGGGGATTAACCTCCAGGACATATAATTCATTCTCATATTCAACAAACTGAATGTTGATTAAACCAATTACCGGAAGCTCCAAAGCCAATTTGCGTGTATAATCAATTACTTTGTCAGTTATTTCAGAGCTCAGACTATAGGCTGGAAATACTGCCATGCTGTCACCGGAATGAACCCCCGCTCGCTCAATATGTTGCATAATTCCGGGGATAAGTACTGATTTGCCGTCACAAACTGCATCAACTTCAATTTCTTTACCCAGCAGGTATTTATCAACCAATACCGGGTGCTCCCGGTTTATTTTTGCAGCGGTTTGCATATACTGCTCAAGCTCTTCATTGTTATAAACTATTTCCATCGCCCGACCGCCTAACACATAAGATGGTCTTACCAATACCGGAAAACCAATTTTCTGTGCAGCCAGGATAGCATCTTCAACTGTATAAACACTGATTCCCGGTGGGCGCGGAATTCCCAACTTTTCAACCATCATATCAAACCGGTTACGGTCTTCGGCCCGGTCAATGCTATCATTTGTTGTTCCTAATAACTTAATATTTTCCCGGGTTAGCGGATTAGCCAGATTTATAGCTGTCTGCCCGCCAAATTGTACTACTACCCCTTCCGGTTGTTCTTCTTCGATAATGTTCATCACATCTTCAAATATCAGCGGTTCAAAATAAAGCCGATCAGAAATATCAAAGTCCGTGCTTACTGTTTCCGGATTATTATTTACAATAATGGCTTTGATGCCCGCATCCCTTAACGCCCAGACGCAATGCACCGAACAATAGTCAAATTCAACCCCCTGTCCTATTCGAATTGGACCGGATCCAACTACCAGCACTTTGCGCACCTGAGTGTCATGCAGGGCTTCATTTTCAAGTTCATAACAGGAATAGAAATAAGGTGAAACTGCATCAAATTCGGCAGCACAGGTATCAACCAGTTTGTAAGTAGGTAATATGTTATGTTCTTTTCTTAATTGGCGAACAGCGTTTTCTGTAATACCTTTGATTTCGGCAATCTCAACATCAGAAAAGCCCATCTTCTTAGCTTCCTGTAAAATCTCTTTATCCAGTTCATTAGATTTAATATGCTGGGCAAAATCAATAATATTTTTCATTTTCTTAAGAAAATATTTATCAATTCTGGTCGTTTCCCATACATCATCAATGGAGCTTCCCCTACTAAACGCTTCAGCTAATATGAACATGCGTTCATCATCTGCAATCTTCAATCGTTCACGCAGATTTTGGTCACTGATATTTTTGAGCTCAGCTAAACGCAAACCAGTTATGCCAATTTCCAGAGAACGAATTGATTTTAAAAATGCTGCCTCAAAACTTCTGTCTATGGCCATAACTTCTCCGGTAGCTTTCATCTGCGTACCCAGACGTCGATCACCAAAAACAAATTTATCAAATGGCCAGCGAGGTACCTTTAAAACTACATAATCTATGGCCGGTTCAAAACAAGCCGTGGTCACTCCGGTTACAGTATTGGGTATCTCATCCAGGGAGTACCCAATCGCAATTTTAGTAGTAACTTTGGCAATCGGGTAACCAGTAGCTTTGGATGCCAGAGCACTGGAACGGCTTACGCGTGGATTCACCTCAATGACATAATACTTTTTGCTGAAAGGGTCCAATGCATACTGAACATTGCATCCCCCGGCTATTTTTAAAGAGCGGATAATTTTCAGTGCCGAATACCTTAGCATCTGATATTCTTCATCAGTCAAAGTTTGTGCCGGAGCTACTACGATGCTGTCACCAGTATGAATTCCAACGGGATCGATATTTTCCATACTGCAAATAGTTATGCAGTTATCATTGTCGTCACGCATTACCTCAAATTCAATTTCCTTATATCCTGCTACACTGCGTTCTATCAGTACTTGTTTTATGGGACTGTTCTTTAGCCCCTTTTCAACAATCACCTGCAGTTCATCCCGATTGCCGGCATTTCCACCGCCAGTACCACCCAGTGTATAGGCCGGTCTAACAATCACCGGATATCCAATAGTTTCGGCAAAAACAACTGCCTCCTCGGTAGAATGAACAATAGCACTTTCCGGAATTGGTTCACCGATATCCTGCATGGTCTGTTTGAATAATTCTCTATCCTCTGCTCGCTTAATTGCATCCAGGGGCATTCCCAGCAGCGGCACACCAGTCTTTTCCAATATTCCTGCCGTATCAAGCGCCAATGCCATATTTAAACCAACCTGACCACCCAAATTAGCAATTATACCATCCGGCTTTTCCCGTTTTAATATTTTGGTTACAGTACCTACTGTAATTGGTTCCATATAAACCCGGTCAGCTATATTGGTATCAGTCATTATAGTAGCCGGATTACTGTTCAACAATACAACTTCCAAACCTTCTTCCTTTAAGGTTCGACATGCCTGGGTACCAGCATAATCAAATTCTGCTGCCTGCCCGATAATAATGGGACCGGAACCAATAACCAGTACTTTTTTTAAACCTTGTTTAAGGGGCATAATATCTCTCCTTTTACCTGTCTCGTTTATTAGCGGAGTTCATTTAAAAACTGGTCATAGAAAAACCCGGTTTCACTGTATCCGGGATAGCCTTCAGGATCAAATTGTAAAGAAAATACCGGTAGTTTTTTATGTTTGATTCCTTCCACGGTATTATCATTAAGGCTACGCATAGTAACTACCATATCAGTTGGTTTTAATGAGTCCTCGTTTATAACAAAGCCATGATTTTGAGTAGTAATGTAAATTCGATTATCTTCCAGGTTTCTGACCGGATGATTAGTCCCGCGGTGACCAAAAGTTAAACGGTTGGTCGTTGCTCCCATGGATAATGCCAGCACCTGATGTCCCAGACCTATACCCAACATAGGTTTTTGTCCCACCATTTGGCGACAGGTTTTCATAACATAAGGAATAGCCTCAGGGTCACCCGGACCATCAGATATAATTACTCCTGAAGGATTCAGTTTCATAATTTCAGTAATATCAGTTGTTGCCGGAACAGCTATTACTTCACATCCACGCCTGGTCAATGAGCTTATGGCTCCTTTTTTCGTACCCAAATCCAGCAGGACTACCCGTTTATTACCGTTGCCAAACTTCATTATATTTCGACGCGTAACATACCTGACCATATCCCCCTGTAAATCCCGGGCGGCCTGTTTAGCCTTGTCAATCAACATTTCCAGGTCATCAATCTGGTCAGTTATTATTCCCCCCATTACACCACTGGTTCTAATTTGTCTGGTTAACGCACGGGTATCAATCTCAGTTAATACTGCTATTTCACTTTTATTGAGGAAACTGATCAAATCAATTTCCATTTCATAATGACTGGGGAAATCAGTGGCTTCACGCATAATTAATCCCCTAATCATAGCTCCCCGGGAAGCAAAACTTTTCTCATTAAATCCTACATTTCCTACCAGAGGATAAGTCATAACCACAATTTGCCCATAGTAGGAGGGGTCAGTAATAATATCCTGGTAGCTAATCATGGCAGTCGTAAATACAACCTCACCCTCAGCCCGCAGACAATCATTAAGCAATTTCCCTTCGAATATGCGGCCATTTTCCAACACTAAGTAACCTTTCATCGTGCTTAATCTCTCCTTATCTGACAATTCCTTCACTGGCTACCAATTCACCCTTTACTATGGTTGCATAAGGCCAACCTCGAAATTCCCTATTTTTATATGGTGTATTCTTCCCTTTGGAATAGAAATTCTGGGGGTTTACCATCTGAATTTTATCAGGATCAATAATGGTTATATCAGCTATGGCTCCAACTTCAATAGTACCCCGGTCAAGATTAATAATATCGGCCGGCCCGACCGTAAATAATTCCACCATACGCATTAAGTCAATCTTGCCACTATTAACCAGACTCATAACCACCGGTATAGCTGTTTCCAAACCGGAAATACCAAATGCAGCCAGATTAAACTCACAATCTTTGCTTTCAAGATGGTGTGGAGCATGGTCGGTAGCAATACAATCTACAGTCCCATCATTAATACCCACAATTAGGGCTTCAATATCTTCAGGTGTTCTGAGCGGTGGATTAACTTTGGCATCCGTATCATAGCCCTCTATAACTTCATCAGTTAAGGTTAAATGATGAGGTGTAACTTCGCAGGTAACGTTCAAACCCTTCTTTTTAGCCAGTCTTACCAAATTAATCGAGCCAGCCGTAGATAAATGACACAAATGAAGCCTGGCCCCAGTTAAGCCGGTCAACATGATATCTCTGGCTACCATTACTTCTTCAGCTTCATCCGGGATGCCCTGTAATCCAAATATGGTAGAAAAATAACCTTCGTTCATTTGCCCTCCGGAGCTTAGTCCAGTATCTTCACAATGAGATAAAATGGGCAGATTAAACATATTGGCATAATCCATGGCATGTCTCATAATATCTGACCCCAATACCGGTTTGCCATCATCCGATAAACCTACGCAACCGGCAGTTACCAGATCAGCTATTTCAGCCAGTTCTTTTCCGGCCTGTTGCTTGGTCACTGCTCCAATAGGATATACATTTACTACACCCGACTTGGCGGCTCTTTCTTTCACAAAACTGGCAACTGCAGCGTTATCAATTACCGGATTAGTATTGGGCATACAACAGATACTGGTAAATCCTCCTGCAGCAGCAGCTCTGGTTCCTGAAGCTATGTCCTCTTTATATTCAAACCCAGGTTCTCTAAGATGTACATGTAAATCTATAAACCCGGGACATACTATTTTATTGTCAGCATGTACAATATTAACATTTTTATCTACTTGAATATCTTTGGAAATTGCCTTGATTATTCCATCCTCAACCAAAATATCAATTACTTCATCCAGTCCGGAGGAGGGATTAATTACTCTTCCTCCCTTAATTAGCAACTTCATTTTTTGAACCTCCCATCATCAGGAATAATAAAGCCATTCTTACTGCAACACCATTAGTCACCTGTTCATTAATAACTGAATTAAGTCCATCGGCTATCTGGCTGGATATTTCAATCCCACGATTCATTGGTCCCGGATGCAAAACCAGCACATCTTCCTTGGCGGCTTGCAAGTGTTCGGGTCTTAGCATATATAGGTTTGCATATTCATCCAGTGAGGGGAATAATCCGGTTTGCTGTCTTTCCTTCTGAATACGCAAAATATTTATTACATCCACACCTTTTAAAGCAGCATCCAAACTATGATAACTTTTTACATTCATTTTTTCCAAACCCGGCGGCATAAGGGTTGCCGGACCAACTACCCGTACTTCACAACCGAACTTGCTTAAACCGTATATGTTGGATCTGGCTACCCGACTGTGTAAAATGTCACCCACAATTGCCACCTTTAAGCCTTCCAGGGTACCTTTCTTTTCCCTTATGCTATATAAGTCCAGTAAAGCCTGGGTAGGATGTTCATTAGTACCATCCCCGGCATTAATAACGCTCATATTGGTATTACGCGAAACATAATGGGGCGTACCGCTCATGGAATGCCGGATAACCATAAGGTCAAAACCCATAACTTCAATAGTTTTTATGGTATCTTTCAGACTCTCACCTTTTTGTACGCTGCTGGTAGACACTGCCAGATTCACTGTATCAGCACTAAGGTATTTCCCGGCAATTTCAAAGGAGGTTCGGGTACGGGTGCTGTTTTCATAAAATACCGTAACCATAGCTTTACCTCTTAAGGTAGGTACTTTCTTAATATCCCGTTTAATAATGTCCTTCATGGGAACAGCCGTATCCAGTATGGTTTCAATATCCTCCCGCCTAAGTTCTTTAAGTCCTAATAGATCTTTCTGATTCATCCAACTGCCTCCTCTTATATACAAAAAACCTTCCTGCCTAACCGGCAAGGAAGGTCTAACCTCTTTGAAATCCTTTCCCTTGCCAGCCTCTCCGGACCAGATTAAAGGGTGCTTTCTATGGATCGGTTATTTCCTGAATTACTACTCCATCTTTACCGTCCACCTCTTTGACAAAAACTGAAACAACTTCCTGTCTGGAGGTGGGTACATTTTTTCCTATAAAATCAGCCTTTATGGGTAACTCTCTATGCCCCCGGTCAATCAACACCGCCAGTTGAATAGATTTAGGCCGACCTAAATCTATAAGTGCATCAAGTGCAGCTCTAATCGTCCGACCAGTGTATAGAACATCATCTACCAGGACAACATTTATATCATTAATATTAAAATTAACAGCAGTCCGATGTACAACTGGCTGGGATGCCAGAGTGGTAAGGTCGTCACGATACAAAGTTATATCCAGAATTCCGACCGGTACCTTTACATTCTCAATTTCGGCTATACGCTCTGCGATTCTTGTGGCGAGAGGAACACCTCTCCGTTGAATACCCACCAGAGCAACATTATTTACACCTTTATTTCTTTCAATAATTTCATGGGCAATCCGTGTTAATGCCCGGTTGAGAGCCATATCATCCATAATGATTTTCTTGTCAATGAAGTTCATTATTATTCCTCCCTCCAGGCATAATAAAAGCCTGCCATAGACCCGTAAGATGGTAGGCAGGCGCAAATATCCCGTTTTCCTTGCTAGCCTCACAGAGCCAACTTAAAGGTTCTTAACTGATTTTAGTAAACTGTAATATCAGTGTCAATTATTTTTGCGTAAATCTTCAAGTATACTTGAAAAATATTTTGGTAATGGACTGGTAAATTCCAAATATTCTCCAGTATGAGGATGAACCAGACCTAATAATGAGGCATGCAATGCCTGTGATTGCATACCCAGATGTTTTTTCGCCGGTCCATAAAGTGGATCTCCAACTACCGGATGACGCAGGTAGGCAAAATGCACTCTGATCTGATGGGTTCTTCCAGTAAGCAGTTTAACCTTTATCAGAGTATATTGGTTAAATCGTTCCAGAACCTGATAATTACTAATAGCCGGTCGCCCATCAGTTACTACTGCCATCTTCTTTCTATCAGTCTTGCTTCGGCCAATCGGAGCATCAACAGTGCCCAAATTTTCTTTAATAATCCCGTGTACTAAAGCAGTATACTCCCGGTTTATGCTATGTTCTTTAATTTGCTCGGTCAGACTTCTTAAGGCCAGGTCGGTTTTCGCTACTACCATTACCCCAGAAGTATCCTTATCCAGACGATGTACTATCCCGGGTCGCAGTTCACCATTAATACCGGATAGATCTTTAATATGATATAACAAGGCATTAACCATAGTATTATCCCAATTACCGTGGGCAGGATGTACTACCATACCAACCGGCTTATTAATAATAGCAATATGACTATCCTGATAAATAATATCCAGTGGTATATCCTGAGGTTCCAATTCAATTTGTCGCACCTGAGGTATTAAAACCTGGACCTCCTCACCACTTTTAAGACGATAACTGGGTCGTTTCTTCATTCCATCAACCTTTACCATATCTTCATCAATTAAATTCTGTATGCTTGAGCGTGACATATCTTCCATCTGATCAGCCAGGAAAATATCAAGCCGCTCTCCTTCTCCCTCTTCTGCAATCAGAAATATTTCACTTCTTAACATTATTTACCCCACTTTTCCAGGAAAATAAGCTTCGTTATCAGTATTATTCCGGCACACACAATAGCCATATCAGCAATATTAAAAACCGGCCACCAACGTAAATCAAAAAAATCTATCACATAGTTATATTGCCAGCGATCTATTAAATTACCAGCTGCTCCCCCCACTATCAATCCCATAATAATTTGATCTCCGGTTAAAATTTTATGGCGCAAATTATAGTAGATTAAAGCAATAACTACCAACAGGGCACAGATTAAAAATATCCAGGAATATCCTTGCAATATTCCAAAAGCTGCTCCCCGGTTTTGTACATAGGTAAGGTGCAATACCCCTTCTATAAGCGGGAAACTATCGCCCACCATCATGTTTTGAATTACCCACCATTTACTTACTTGATCTGCAATCAGAACTATAATGAGACAAAGCCAAAAATACATATTTACCCCCATCAATACTAACTATTGTATTTCTATTTTATGTTACCTTGCCCGACTGCTCAAGCAATGTTGTACTTTAATCAATTTTAACCTATTGGCGTTATTTATAAATAAACAGTACACTGGATAAGTACCAAGCATAAAATAATAAATCTATTCACAGGAACTCTGAATGATTATATTTAGAAATATACTTTTACGTAAACAAATAATAACCATTGCCGGCCCAGCTATAGTTGAAATGGTCATGTATATGCTCATCGGCGTAGTGGATATAGCTATTGTTGGACGTCTGGGGCCTGAAGCGCTGGCAGCAGTCAGCCTGGGAGCAGAAATCTTCTTTGCGATAATACTGCTATTGGAAGCATTGGCAATTGGCTCAACCATTCTGGTTGCTCAGGGAAAAGGCGCCAACCGGCAAGCCAGTATTGATCAGATAATTGCCCATACAATGATAATGGCTTTAACTCTTGGTTTAGCAGCTGCATTTCTGGGACTGGGATATTCCAGTCAATTGTTAAACCTGTTTTCCGTTGAAGCATCAGTATATCAGCAGGCTTATAGCTATTTAATGATTACCTTTAAAATTGCTCCGCTAGCATTAATCCTGTATATGGTCCATGCCCTGTTTCGTGGTTACGGGCGTACTGATATCCCCATGATTATAGCTGTAATAACTAATATCTTCAATGTGGTTGGTGATTATGTCCTGGTTTACGGTAAATGGGGATTTCCTTCACTGGGAGTCTCCGGTGCTGCCTGGGCTACTGCCGGAGCTCATATTTTAGGATTTGTAATTGCCATGTGGTTTTTATTAAGCGGCAGAGGCGGCATAAGCCTGAAATTAAGTTTTTTGTTTGACTTAAAACCTAAGGTGTTTGCCAAAATTGTTCGCCTGGGTTTTCCCACCATGATGGAACAATTATTTCAAACTGTAAGCCATTTAATATCAATTTATTTACTGGTTTATATGGGCACACTGGTATTTGCCTGTCATCAGGTAGCCATAACTGTAGAATCTATTTCATATATGCCCGGTTTTGGACTGGCAATAGCTGCTACTACTTTAGTGGGACAGGCAGTTGGGGCCAGAGATAAAAAAGCTTTATCTGAAGCAGCCAGAGGATGCCTGGAGTTTGCTATTCTATTGATGGGTTTTTTCGGGGTGATTTTTGCCCTCATACCTTATCAGGTAGCAGCAATATTCTCAAACGATGCGGAAGTTATCAATCTATCCGCCTGGTTGATTCGTTTAGCTTCATTAGAACAGATAACTGTGGCTATAAGTATGGTAATTGGCGGTGCCCTCAAAGGTTCCGGTGATACCCGAACTCCTTTTCTCATCAGCCTGTTTTTCACCTGGATATTTCGCTTGCCGCTGATCTATTTAATTATACGGGTACTGCATTGGGGAATTACATTGGTATGGCTGGTATTTATTCTTGACTGGTTCTTCAAAACTGTAATTTATTTAATTATTTATCGTCGGCGTGGCTGGATAGAGCGAGCATTACCAGAACAATAGCATAAAGGAGGTTTGCCTTTTAGAGATTTACAGCTGGTTTTTATATAATAAATACGATAATAGAAAGCTACCCTATTGCATTTACAGGAATAAACGAACGGAGCGACATAAATGATAAGTGCTATGCGCACCGGCAGGGGCCTGCCTTAGAATTGAGCTACGAATGCTTTGATAATTTTGCTGGTTAATTTTTTTATCACTCAGATACATGGCCAGCAGACCATTAATTATCATTAAATGAAATCCCGGATCAGGGATTTGACCTGCATGATAATAAGAATTGCGAACAAACAGATTTATTCGTTCTTCCATTTCTTTTTCATCTTTATAGTAGAATGTAAAATTCAAGTCTCCCCCCTCAATATCTTCATCCCGGTCAACGAAATAGTCCAGCAAAATATGCAAACCACATATCCATGGAAAATAGGCAGTTTTTATCTGTTCTATCTCAATTTGTTTACAATCAGGCTGACTGGCGGCACGAATCAGTGCAAATATTGCTAAAGTAGAACCGGTTGCTGCCGCAATTTCCTGCCACCTGACATCATCATAACCTGAAATATCCTGTAATATCCATTCTTTCAGGACATCTTCGCGAATATTCCTATCCAAGTGTTTCTTTACCTGTAAATGGCTGTATAATTCCGCCAGTTGTATGACCGCATCATAAACCATACTGTAATTGGAAACCTTATTCAGACATTGCTGACAAATCTGCACCAGTTTATTTAAATAGTCTCCATCAGGTGTTTGAGTATGGCCCCGGTAGTAATTGACGGTATTTTGCCCCGGTGTCAGAGCACATGTCAGTGATTGATGCGCCTGGGAAAAAGATTCCCCATCAGTGCTATCAGCCCGGTCACATAAGTTATCCAGATAATCGCAAATAGTCTGGTAGGCAACAATAAATTGCAACAGGTTATCGGTGGGTGGAAAGGCGGCATAAACGGCACCACCCTGACAATGAAAAGCTTTATCATGCAGACTGGCTAAAGCTTGCTGTCGCAGGATAATATCAGTACAAGCCTGGGCCTCCTGATTCCAATAAGCCAATAGCCGCTGAACTTTTGGCAGAGTGTTTATTATATAACGGCCTAATATCCTGGCCTGATATACCCGGTATCTATTTTCCATATTTGTTTACATCCATACTTTACATTCCGGTATATTTTTCTGGTAATCGCTGCTTATGCCTGCTTGCAAATAATTATTTAATAAGTAATCTGATAATGTAAACAGGTCATCTCTGGCTTCACCTGATGGCAGTTGCTGCAGCATTTGACGGGCCTGGTTTAAATATTTCCGGGCTTCGCCAATTGCCATATCCAGGGCGTAAGATTCCGTTAATATCCGGATTATCTTTTTCAAATTCATACTGATAGTAATCTGATCCTGCAGTAAAGGTTTCAGTTCCGGACCATATATGGGGTCTTCCAATGCTATAATTACCGGTAAATTAATATTTCCTTCCAGCAAATCATTTCCTGCCGGTTTTCCCAGTAGTCCAGGATGAGACACAAAATCAAGCACATCATCAATTATTTGATAGGCATTACCAAGGTGCAAACCATAGTTTTGAATTATTCCAATTTGCCGTTGGGGCATTGAGGAAATCAGGCCACCCACCTGACAGCTGGAAGCAAACAGGCAGGCAGTTTTGCGATAGATTTTTTCCAGATAGGCTGTACGTGTAATATCCAAACGATTAGTAAGATAAAGTTGCTGAATTTCACCTATACACATTATTTTAATTGTCTCCGTAACGGTTTCCATTACTGCCGGCAAACCCTGGCGATTAATAATATTAAAGGCGGCAGCAAATAAATAATCACCCAGTAGTACGGCAACTTTATTATTCCATTTACTATTGATGCTTTCCTGGCCTCTTCTTAAGTTCGAATTGTCAATTATGTCGTCATGGACCAGGGAAGCCAGATGTATAAGTTCTATCGCAACAGCGACATCAATTACGAGAGACTCCTGGGAAGGATATAAGTTGGCCGATAGATGAACCAGACGAGAGCGCAGCATTTTCCCTGGTTTATTAAGCAGATAGTCAATATAATCGTTCATATCCTGACTATCCTGCAAAGTTTCCTTTAGACGGTTTATAATTTTATCTGCCGGGAATGGGAAGTGCATTAAGGCCTGCTCTTTAATAATAACCGTTCAATCCCTTCAAATCACAGTCTTAAGCTATTATTCCCGCAGATAGCCTGTATATACTTATGGAATCAGCCTAATATTCTCTTTTTGGTTTGTTCATGGGAGTAATTTTCAATGTGATCATCCAAACCGCCTTTAAATATAAGGCCCTTCCTGTTCATCATGGTTTCAATTAAAAAGTCAGCCAGAATTGGATTTTTAGGCAAAAGAGGACCGTGCATATAAGTAGCAATTAAATTTTTATACCATAAACCTTCCTGTCCATCCTGACCATTATTCCCGAAGCCACTTATAACTTTGCCCAGAGCTCTTAGTTCTTCATTTTCAAAGTAAGTTCGTCCGGAGTGATTTTCAAAACCTGCCACTGTAAAAGGTTGCCCACGTAAAGATGCTGCGATAACGATATTTCCAATCAGACGATTTTTCTCTTTCCGGGTATAAAAATCAAATACATTTAATCCGGGTATTTGCATCCCATCTGAAGATTCATAGTATTTACCCAGCAATTGATATGCACCACATATAAATAAGGCCGGTAATCCCTGTTCAATTTCCAGTTTCAGTTCACTTGATTGATGAATTAATTCATTGACAACCAATTTTTGTTCGCGATCGGCTCCCCCGCCCATGAAAATCAGGTCATATTGATTAAATTGTATCTTGCTACCGCGAGGAATGGCTTCTATATAACAATCATGTCCGTACCACTCCAATCTCTTTTGCAAACAAATGATGTTACCCCGATCCCCATAAAGATTCATTAATTCCGGATACAGATGTGCAATGATAAAATCAGCCATAACTTATCCCTGACTTTCTGAGCTTTTTTGTTTTTGATCAATCAGGTCAGCAGAGGTAATGCTTTCCTGTTGTAATTTTAGTAAAATATCCCTACAGACGAATAACGCTGTATAAGTTGACAGGATATAAGTTGCATCTGCTGCAACCGATAAAGCTTTATTAATTCCCGATTGCAGTTCATCCTCAATATATATACGGTCTACCTGAGCATCAGCATATTTAAAGCGTAAGGCTATATCCCCGCTTCTAAGTCCCGAACATACTATAGCTTCTATATTTGAATCCAAAGCTGTAATCTGTTCAATATCAGCATCCCATATCCAGGAAATATCACGACCATCGGCAACATTATCATTTAAAGCAAAAAATATCGCCTTTGGGGTAGGTTCCGTATTTATTGTTGCCAGCGCCTGGTTTAATCCGGTAGGGTTTTTAACCAATATTAGAGTTACTTTACGTTTATCAATTTCAAATTGCTCCATACGACCTGCCCGGGGTTCATAATTGGCAATAGCTTTTTGAATTATTTCATCTTCTATACCCACTAATTTGGCCAGTGATACTGCTGCCAGTATATTATAAGCATTATAGAAACCCTGATAGGGGCTTCTTATTTCAATATCATTAATCTTCATTTCAATTTTAGGAGTCAGAATAAGTGAATGAGCGGTAAAGTTGCTTTCGGGATTTTGGTTGCCACATTCCGAACAGCAGAATTTCCCCAGTTGCGCATAGTGAAATCTTTGATAAAGTAATTCCTGACCACAAAACACGCAGTATCTCCCCTCTCGGCTCGCCTCACCCTGTAATTTGTCATAATTAGTAGCCTCAAATCCGTAATACCAGCAATGTAGCCCGGTTTCATTTTTAAAATGGGTTACCAGCGGATCATCTGCATTTAGAACTAATTCTATATCCGTATCGCGTACAGCATCTTTTATTAGATTAATGGTATTATTCAATTCACCATACCGATCCAGTTGGTCGCTAAAAAAGTTGGTTATTAATACTACACGGGGATGTAACTGTTGAAGTAACAAAGGAACATTGGCCTCATCAGTTTCCAGCAAAGCATAGTCAATTTTGCGTTTACCCGTCCAATCAGTTTCTTTAATAAAAGCCGTTGTAATTCCGGTTATCATATTAGCACCGGCACTATTATGCACAAACTTATAACCTTTTTCCTTTAATATCTCCGCCAGCATGTTAGTAGTAGTTGTCTTACCGTTAGTTCCGGTAACGATAAATATTTCTTCACTAATATTGGCCGCCAGATCACTAAGAATATGCGGATATAATCGTAGTGCTATTTTTCCAGGTATGGATGTACCTCCGGTACCAAGTATTCTGCTCAGACAGGAAGCAAATTTCCCGGCCATAATAGCAATAATCAGAGCAATTTTTTTCAATTCACAGACTCCTTTTAAAATTGTTGCCAATCACAGTTAATTTACCACATGCGAAAGAAAAAATAAAAGCCGTATGTAAATAAAAATGACCTGTATTGCTACAGGTCAAAATAATCAGATTAATTTATGCACCAAACCATCTGTAAAAATCCAGGCGCCGACTGCGTTTACCTACATAATTCTCACATAATTCATTATATATATTCTCCAACCGCGTAGTCATTGCTTCTGAAGACATCAAATATGCTTTTTTAAAAGCGTTTTCTTTCAGTCTGGCATATAATTCATCATCCTGCAGTACGGTCAATACAGCCTGACTAAATTCATCTATATCTTCTGCAGTTAATATTCCATTAATATTATGGTCAACCATATCCTGTACACCACTAGCTTTTACCGCCACCACCGGAAGCCCTGCCGCCATAGCTTCTATTAATACCAGCCCCTGCGTTTCAGTCAGGGAAGAAAATACAAACAGATCAGCTGAATAATAGGCTTTAACCAGAGTGTCAAAAGGTAATGCTCCGGTAAATACTACATCATCTTCCAATGACATGTTTAATTTTTTAACCAGCTTTTTTAAGTCAGCTTCTATAGGCCCCTGGGCAGTTAATACCAAAGTTGTATCGGGACGACTATCCTTCAACTTTTTAAAAGCCTTTATAAGAAACTCCAGATTTTTTTCTTTGGCTAACCGTCCTACAAACAGCAATATCTTATTGTTTTCCGGGATAGAATAATTTCTTCTTAACCAATCTTTTTCGTTTACTCCCCCATCAAACTTCTGCAGTGGTACTCCAGTAGGTAATACGGTTACTGGCGTTTTTATATGATAATTTTTTAATATTTCTGCAACTTCAGGAGTAGGAACAATAACATGGTCACAGCTATTACAGAAACTATTACTGTATTTTATGGTTATATCCTTGGCTAATTCCTGTGCCAGCGGAATATAGTGAACATATTGGTCATACATGGTATGGTAAGTAAACACAATTGGAATGCGATATTTTTTGGCATAACGCAGTCCTACTCTGCCCATTAATACTGGAGAATGCACATGAATAATATCCAGGTTCAATCTGCGTACCAGCATATTCAATCCGGGCAGCACCGGTATGGCCAGAGTAAAATCCGGATTTGTAGGGGAAGGTAATGAATAAAAGCGGTATATCCCTTTTTCCTCTACATGATAATGGGGATAACTGGGAGCAAATATAAATACTTCATGCCCCCGTTTTTCAAGTTCATATTTAAAAGTTTTTATTGAGGTTACTACTCCACTGGTATAAGGAGTGTAACTATCTGAAAAAACACCAATTCTCAAAAAAGATCCTCCTCCGGGTGAATACCAAAAACATTAATTATCATCAAATTGATAACCTGCTACTTCAGGTTCTTCACCTCTATAAATCATGGTCAAAGATTCCTGTTCGCTTACGTTATTATTATCATTTTGTAACTGATGGGCACATTTTGCACAATGTTTAGTATTAACGAGGCGATTTAATCTCCGGGATTCAATTTGATTACCGCATATTTCACATAAACCATATCTACCCTGTTCATATTGGTTAAGTGCATCATGAACTTTTTCCAATTCCAGTTCATATAACTCCATAACCGCCAGATCTTTTTCCCTTTCATATAATTCTGTGGCAGAATCAGCCGGATGCTGGTCATAAGTTGATAAATCACCGGTTAATTCATGTAAGGGTGTCATAAAATTTTCCTGGCGGGATTTAATAATATGTTCCAATTCCTGTTTTTTATTGATTAGCTTCTGTTTGGGGTCCATAATCAACACCTCTTTTTTTAAAAGATTCCCCCATCAACATCCGCTGCTCATCTCCCCATAAGAAGCCGGGTTACACATATTATTCCTTATCCCGGTTATTCAATACCCCTTAGTTGTTAAGGGAATGAATAGGAGCAGGAATTCTGCCCCGGCGATTTATAAAACCTGCTGGAGAGAACTGATTAACCTTCATAACCGGCGCTCTTCCCAACAAGCCTCCAAATTCAACCCAGTCACCAACCTTTTTACCCGGTGCAGGTATCAATCTAACTGCTGTAGTTTTGCGATTAATCATACCAATAGCAGCTTCATCAGCAATGATGGCCGAAATTATTTCACTACTAGTATCGCCTGGTATCGCAATCATGTCCAATCCTACTGAACATACACAGGTCATAGCTTCCAGCTTGTCAATATTTAAAGCTCCTGCCAGGACTGCATCAATCATGCCTGCATCCTCACTTACCGGAATAAAGGCACCTGACAGTCCGCCTACATAAGATGAAGCCATCGCCCCGCCTTTTTTTACTGCATCATTTAACATGGCCAGAGCTGCAGTACTTCCATGAGCTCCTACTCTTTCCAGACCCATTGACTGCAAAATGTCGGCTACACTGTCACCAATCGCCGGAGTTGGCGCCAGAGACAAATCAACAATGCCAAAAGGTACTCCCAATCTCTTTGAAGCCACCCGCCCTACTAATTCACCAGTTCGGGTAACTTTAAAAGCTGTCTTTTTTATGACATTGGCCAGCTCTCCTAAATCCATTTCTGGATATTTACGAACTGCATTTAATACCACTCCCGGCCCGCTAACCCCGATATTGATGGTTGACTCCGGTTCACCTATTCCATGAAAAGCCCCGGCCATAAACGGGTTATCTTCGGCGGCATTACAGAATACTACCAGCTTGGCACATCCAATTCCATCATTGTCCGCTGTTAATTCTGCGGTTTGTTTAATGGTATTTCCCATTAAATACACAGCGTCCATGTTAATACCAGCTTTTGTAGTCGCTACATTTACAGAAGAGCATACCCGCTCGGTATTTGATAGAACATACGGTATAGCAGCAATTAAATCTTTATCTCCATGCGTAAAACCTTTATGTACCAGAGCAGAAAAACCGCCAATAAAGTTTACTCCTACTTCACGAGCTGCTTCATCCATATATTTGCCTATGGTAATCATATCATCACGGTTAAGACCATCGGCAACATTTGCTACCGGAGTAACAGAAATTCGTTTGTTTATAATAGGTATGCCATATTCTTTTTCAATTTCATCCCCGGTTTTAACAAGATTACCGGCATATTTAACTATTTTATCGTAAATGCTTTTACCGGTTGCATTTCCATCACGATGACGACAGTCCTGGATATTTATACCCATGGTAATTGTACGAATATCCAGATTCTCACTCTGAACCATCCTGACTGTTTCCATAATCTCATCTTTACTGATATGAAAAGGCATTGTCAGCCTCCTGTCCCCGGATTAATTAAAATAAATCATTAATTAAATTCGATGCATAAACTTAAAAATATCTTCATGTTGCACAGTAACTTCCAGTCCCAGATTTCTGCCTGCCTCCACTAAAAGTTCTCTTAACTGGCCAATCTCACATTTACTGTTGCTCATATCGACTACCATCACCATGGTAAAAAACCCCTGCAGAATGGTTTGACTAATATCCAGGATATTTACCTGGTTTTCAGCTAATATTGCGGAAATAGTAGCAATTATTCCCACCCGGTCATATCCTAAAACCGTGATAATTAATTTCTTACCTTCTTCCACGGTTATCCCTCCTGTTTATCCTGTTCCATTATGACCGACTTGCATCTGTTACATAATACCGGATAATCACTATCTGTTCCCACCGATAAGTCGATGGTCCAACAGCGTTCACATTTTTCGCCTTCTGCCGGGCCAACCTGCACATAAATTCCTTCAACATTCTCCAGACTTACCGATTGCGAAGGTTTATTTTCTATTGAACTCAATTCCAGTTTGGAAACTATAAATATTTTCTCCAGATTAGTCGTTGCGTTTAACATGGACAGCCATTCTTCATTGGCATAAATAGTTACGCTCGCTGCCAGGGAATGACCGATGGTTTTAGCTGCCCGAGCCTCTTCCAGGGCTTTGGTAACTACTTCTCTTACCTGTAAAATTTTATCCATACGACCGCCAATTTCAACATTAAGGTATTCATCCCTGAATTCAGGCCAATTCAATAGTTGAACACTTACCGGATCTTCGGGCTTACGCAGAAATTGCCATATTTCTTCACTGGTGTAAGCCAGAATGGGCGTCAACATTACTACCAAAGCATTAATTATCTCATAAAGAACGGTTTGAGCGGCTCTGCGATCCTGGGCCCCTGCTGGTGAACAATATAGCGTATCCTTTAAAACATCAAAATAAATATTGCTCATATCAACCGTACAGAAATTATGCATGGAGTGAAATACCACATGAAATTCATATTGATCATAAGCTTTAGTAACACGGCGAATTAATTTCTCCAAACGCAACAATGCCCATTTATCAAGCTCAGACAGATCATCGTATTTCACCCTATCTGAATTAGGATCAAAATCAGCCAGATTTCCTATGATAAACCGGCAGGTATTGCGAATCTTTCTATAAGCTTCGGCACTTTGACGAATGATGTTATTTGATACGGAAACATCATTACGGTAATCTGCTGAGGAAACCCATAGTCTTAATATATCCGCTCCCAATTCTTCAGTTAATTTTAATGGATCAACTACATTTCCCAATGACTTGGACATCTTGCGTCCCTGTTCATCTACTACGAAACCATGAGTTAGAACTTGCTTATATGGGGCTGTACCTCTAACCGCAACTGCTGTGGAAATCGATGAATTAAACCATCCCCGATGCTGGTCGCTGCCTTCCAGATACATATCAGCCGGCCATCTTAGATCTTCATAAGTCTCCAATACTGCCATGTGGCTGGATCCGGAATCAAACCATACATCCATGATATCAGTTTCTTTAGTAAAGCTTTCACCGCCACATTTCTCACATTTGTATCCCGGTGGCAACAATTCCTGAGCTGTTTTCATAAACCATATATCTGAACCATGTTCAGCAAAAAGCGAACTGATTCGATTGATAGTATCGTCATTAATAACGGTTTCACCGCAACTGTCACAATAAAAGATTGGAATAGGAACACCCCAGGTACGCTGGCGGGAAATACACCAGTCACCGCGATCACGAACCATATTGTAAATCCGGTCCCTTCCCCAGGCAGGAATCCATTTGACCTCATCAATAGCCTTGAGCGTTTCATTTCTAAAACCATCAATTGAAGCAAACCATTGCTCAGTTGCTCTATAAATAATCGGGTGTTTGCAACGCCAGCAATATGGATACTGATGTTCCAGTTTGGAAGCTTTAAGCAGCCTTCCCTTAGCCTCCAGTTCCTGTATTATGGCCTGGTTGGCATCATGAACATATAAACCCTTGAACTGTTTGGCTTCATCAGTAAATCTACCTTTGTCGTCAACTGGAGACAGAACTTCCAGGGCATATTCACGACCCACATAAAAGTCATCTTCACCATGACCTGGAGCAGTATGCACACAACCAGTCCCTGCCTCAAGAGTAACATGTTCTCCTAATACTACTAATGAATTACGTTCAAAAAAGGGATGTTTACATTGGGCACGCTCAATTTCAGCCCCCTTGAACTCCTTAATAATCTCAACCTTTTCCCAGCCAAGATTTTCCGCTACTTGAGGTAATAATCCCTTGGCAACTGTATAAAGCTGATTTGCTACCTTAACCACTACATAATCGAATTCAGGATGAACTGAGATACCAGTATTAGCAGGTAAAGTCCATGGAGTGGTGGTCCAGATAACGATAAATGAATCTTCCGGCAGTACTCCTTTGCCATCAATAACTGGAAAGGCTACATATATAGATGGAGATGACTTTTCGTTGTATTCCACTTCCGCTTCAGCCAATGCAGTTTCACAATCTGAGCACCAGTAAACCGGTTTTAATCCTTTATAAATATAATCCCGTTTAGCCATTTCACCGAAAACTTTGATTTGAATAGACTCAAATTCCGGCTTTAAGGTCAGATAAGGATTATCCCAATCCCCTCTTACCCCTAAGCGTTTAAACTGCTCGCGCTGCAGATCTACATATTTCAAAGCATAATCCCGGCAATGACGGCGAAATTCAACCACATCAGTACGATGCCGATCAATTCCCATGTTCTTAATAGCCTGCTGCTCAATAGGCAAACCGTGAGTATCCCAACCCGGCACATAAGGACTGTCAAATCCATTCATACTCTTATACTTAACTATTATGTCTTTTAATACTTTATTCAGTGTATGTCCCAGATGAATATCTCCATTGGCATATGGAGGGCCATCATGAAGAATAAACTTTGGTTTTCCAGCATTCTTCTGTTGAACCTGATGATACATATCTGTCTGCTTCCAGAAAGACAAGATTTCCGGTTCCCTGGTAGGAAGATTAGCACGCATCGGAAATTCTGTTCGGGGCAGATTTAAAGTACTGTCATATTTACTTTTTGCCATTGAAAAATCACCTCATTAATTAATGAAACATTAAATTACAAAATACCTCTCATCCCCAGGGACGAAAGGTATTCTTCCGCGGTACCACCCTAATAGCATTTTATTACTATGCCACTCTAAACCCTTAACGCGGGTAACGTTTAAACCTATTTTTCAGTCGGTTCAAATACTCCTGGGTGATTTTCAGAAGTCTGCCGCACCTGGTTCACACCCTCCCAGGTTCTCTTCAGTCAAGCAGTTCTCCTTACTCTTCCATTCATCGTAATAAAACTATGTAATTAAACGATTTATCAAGAATCGCTATTATTTTAGCATATACATGTAATCAACACAACCAAGCTGCAAGACATTCAAACGAACGTTATTATTAATCATTATCAAGTTAATATTCACTTATTCATTTCCAAGTTTTTTTCACAGTATTTTTCTATTGGGCAAACGTCACATAAAGGATTACGGGCTTTACAAATCTGTCGGCCATGAAATATCAGTAAATGATGAGTCTGGTTCCAGTCTTTGGGGTCAATATTCTGTTTTAACTGCACTTCAGTCTGATGGGGCGTTTTGGCACGAGCCATACCAGTACGGTTTGCTACCCGTTGAACATGGGTATCTACTGCCAGACCCGGTTTTCCAAACCCTACTGAAATTATTACATTGGCAGTTTTGCGGCCTATACCGGGTAGAGTTAATAAATCTTCAAACTGGTCAGGTATCTGGCCATTAAATCTTTCCTGTATAATAATTGCAGCCGCTTTTAAATTTTTAGCCTTGGCACGAAATAGGCCTACCCTGTTAATTAATTTCTCCAGTTCGTTCAAATCTGCATTCGCCAGACTGTTAATGTCAGGGTAATGCTTAAATAAAGCCGGGGTTACTTTGTTAACCTGTTCATCAGTACATTGCGCCGAGAGAACAACTGCCACCATTAACTGATATAAGTTATCATAATGCAGACGGGTTGATGCATCTGGATAAGTGGCGGCAAGTATCTGTAAGATGGTATTGGTTTTCCTCCTGGTCATACCCGCAACTCCATTCCAATAACATTATCGTATCATCTAATTTTAAACCTGATATTGATAAATACAGTTCCGGTATCAAAGCAACAGGAGGCTGTAAGCCTCCTTAACTCTGGCGTTTCGCCTTATCGTCCTGTCTGATTATTTCTACAACACTTTACTTAAAAAGGCCTGCGTGCGTGGATTTTGTGGATTATCAAAAATATCTTGCGGCGATCCCTCTTCAACTATTATACCTTCGTCCATAAATACTACCCGATCCCCCACTTCGCGGGCAAATCCCATCTCATGAGTCACAACCACCATTGTCATGCCTTCAAGAGCCAGATTCTTCATTACTGCCAGTACCTCGCCAACCATCTCCGGATCCAATGCCGAGGTTGGTTCATCAAATAACATTACTTTGGGCTGCATAGCCAAAGCCCGGGCTATGGCTACTCTTTGCTTTTGTCCCCCGGAAAGTTTTCCCGGAAACACATGAGCCTTATCAGTTAAACCTACTTTTTTCAATAACTCCATAGCTATTTTATCTGCATCGGTTTTGGCAATACCCTTAATTTTTATTGGTGCCATGGTAATATTCTCTAAAACCGTCTTATGCGGAAAGAGATTAAACAACTGAAATACCATTCCCACCTGTTGACGAATTTTATTAATATCAGTTTTAGGGTGGGTAAGCTCTTCACCATCAATATATACTTGCCCTGAATTTGTCTTTTCCAACTGATTAATACATCGCAGCAAAGTACTTTTCCCTGAGCCGCTGGGACCGATTACACAGACTACCTCACGGGGAGCAACCTGAAAATTAACTCCCTTTAAAACCTGAAGCTGTCCAAACGATTTATAGACATCTACTACCTGAATCAATCGGTTGCCAGCCTCCTTTCCACATTATCACCTATAACGGAAATAGTTTTCGTTATTACAAAATAAATAACAGCTATGGCACCAAATACCCAGGTTGCTTCATAGGTATTGGCAAATACCAGATCACCGCGATGCATAAGTTCCGGTACAGTGATGGCGGAAACTAACGATGAGTCTTTTAATAAAGCAATAAATTCATTAATCATTGGGGGGATGACAATTTTAAAAGCCTGCGGCAATATTACATAAGTCATGGCCTGGCGCTGATTCATTCCCAGAGACCTGGCAGCTTCCATTTGCCCGTTATCAACTGCCTGTATTCCCGCCCTTACAATCTCACCAATATAAGCACCACTATTTAAACCTAATACAATAATAGCTGATGAAACCGGGTCATTATCGTATAAAACCGGCAATATACCAAAATAGAGGAGAAATATCTGAACAAATAATGGAGTTCCGCGAAAAAAATCAATGTAAGCTGTCGACAACATATAAATAATTTTATTGGCAGATAATTTCCCTAATCCGGCAAATAATCCTAAAACCATTCCGATAGCTAGAGATAATGCCGTAATAAATATAGTATAACCGGCACCTCCAAGGAAATAGCCCAGATTTCTCAGAACCACCTGATATCCATTTTGAGAGATAATATTATCTAATATTCCCATACCAAAAACTTCTACCCAGGGCATAAAAGTATACTCCTCCTGATTAAACAAAGTGAAAGCGCGAGGTTACCCGTCGCGCCACACTTTTTTAAATTTTAAACCAAATTAAAACCACTTCTTATAGATTTCATCGTACTTGCCATTGGCCTTAATTTTATCCAAACCTTCATTAAGCATGTTCAGCGTTTCAGTATTACCTTTCTTTATGGCAATACCATACTGATCATCAGCAGAAAAGATATCGCCAACCATTTTGGCTTTGCTGGTGCCAGTGGTTTTCAGATAATAGGCGGTTACCGGATGGTCATTAACTACTGCGTCAACTCCGCCTTTTTCCAATTCCATAAATGCTGCGCCAATATCATCAAAGATTCTTACTTCCGTTTTAGCATCCAGTTTTTTTACTTCATCACAATAAGCTGCTCCAATGGTGCCATTTTGAGCGGCTAGTTTTTTCCCTTTTAAATCTTCAGTCGTTTTAATAGTCTCATTATTATTGGCTACTGCAATAATAAGTCCGGCATTAAAGTAGGCTTTTGTGAAATCTACTGACTTTAATCTTTCCTCAGTAATTGACATTCCGGCAATAGCAGCGTCAATTTTTTTATTTCCCAAAGCAGGAATGAGCGCTTTGAAATCCATATGGTTAATTTCAACCTTGTAACCTTGTTCCTCACCAATAGCCCTGATTAAATCCATATCAAAACCGGTAAATTCATTATTTTCCTGCATTTCGAATGGAGGAAATGTAGCATTGGTTCCAACTTTTAATACTTTCTGTTCCTGTTTTTGTCCTGTACAACCTGCCACTGAGAAAACCAGTGCAACTGTTAGCAAGGTGGTTAGTAATAATAGTCCAAATTTTTTCATCCAGTTTTCACTCCTTTTGTCTTTTCTTGTCCGCAAACATCTAAACACAATTATACAAGTTCGTACTATAATCGACAACGATTAGTTTATCGCACTTCTATTCCATTATTTATGTTATTATAAAAATTGGCTGCCATTGGGAGGTATCGTTATGAATGGTCTTAGTCCGCGTCTAAAAGCGGATTTATCTATGCTTTTTGTTGCTTTTATTTGGGGAACAACTTTTGTAATAGTAAAAAATGCGCTGCTGGAAATTGGTCCCTTCCTGTATCTGGGGCTACGCTTTTTGCTCGCTTTTGCTGTCTTGGCCTTATTATCTCCACAAAATATTGGCAAGGTTAATCGTCATAGTTTGACAACCGGAATGATAATGGGCCTGGTTCTGTTATTTGGTTATGCATTTCAAACCGTAGGTCTGCAGTATACCACTTCTTCCAATGCCGGATTTATTACTGGTGTTAGTGTTGTACTGGTACCAATTATTTATTATTCCCTGCGTCGTCGTCTTCCTCCGACCGGCACTATTTTTGCTGTGGTTTCAGTTACCATCGGTTTATATTTGCTTTCAGTACCCAATGGATTATCAAGCATGGCATACGGAGATTTACTGATTTTAGTCTGTGCTTTATGTTTTGCCATCCATATTGTGCTGGTTGACTTATATTCTCATTTATATAATGCGATTGCCATAACCGGAATACAAATATTATTTGTTGGCCTGGTCTGTCTGGGTATTGGTCTGCTGATTGAACCCTGGCCGGCAAAATTTTCATTTTCATTAATTGTGGCTATTATCGTCACTGCCGTATTCGCTACTGCTTTAGCTTTTCTAATCCAAAACGCCTTGCAAAAGTACAGTACCCCCACTCGCTTTGCTATTGTTCTGACAGCTGAACCGGTATTTGCAGCTCTGGCCGGTTATTGGTGCGCTGGAGAAATGTTTTCAACTAAAGCTTTGATCGGAGCATCATTAATTCTTGGTTCCATGATAATATCAATATTATCTCGTCGCCTTGCCTAAGCAAAAATATAAAAAAGAGCAAGTACATTAATATTACCTGCTCTTATAAAAACTCATTTATTTTGTTTTCCAACCACTGGGCATCTACCCCGATAATATCTACCAGTTTATTTTTGGAGGTTTCACCTTTGGCAATACTGATATTAGCACGGGGGATTTCTAACCATTGAGCCAGAAGTTTTATTATGGCCTGATTAGCCTCTCCTTCAACTGGCGGAGCAGTAATTTTTATTTTTAATGCCCCATTGGTCTCACCACAAATTTTATTTTGAGAAGATCGGGGTTGGACCCGAATATTCAACCGCACACCTTCTGAGGTATTATTTATATTAAGCATTATTTACTCATCCAAATTAGAAGCTACTTCCAGGTTACCTAACATGGCTTTTAAATCATTACCCTTAAATACTTCGGATAGTTCTGCCATCTTTTGCTGATTTTTTTCTAAAAGTTCCAATTGCCCTGTCATTTGACCTTTCATTTCAGCATTAAAAGTATTAACCCGCTTTACCACATCCTGATATGACATCAAAACTTCAAATATTTTTTGTTTAGCTTCTTCGAGTATAAGATCTGCTTCTTTACGAGCATTAATTTTATGATTTTCAGCCGTTTGTTGTGCCAGAATCAGAGTATTGTTCATAGTTTCCTCTATACGGCGGTAGCGGGTAATTTCATGTTCCAAACGTTGCACAGTTTCTTTTAATTGAGCATTCTCACCATAAAGACTCTCATAATCCAAAGCAATACGTTCAATAAAGTTTTTTACCTCTTCCTCATTTAATCCCCGTATACTTTTGCGAAACTGTTGATTACGTATTTCCATTCCAGTAATCATAGCCAACCTCCTATAAATTATTCCCGGTAGTGACCGGTAAAATTGGCAGTGGTAAGTCCCTGGGGAAATAGATCTAATAATTTATAAAAATTACTGAATTGATTCCATTCATTACTTTTCAAACTCTGTAACCCGGCAGCATAAATACTGACTACCTGGCTTAATAGTTCCGGGGTATAAAATTGTCCCTCGATTCTCATACTGCTAACCCCGGCTCTGGCTAAAAGCGGTGTATAATGAAATAAACACAAGTCATAAGGATGATAAATATAGTTACGGCAATTAATGTCGCTGCGGATTCGATACTGGTTATTTAATTCATCAGTTAAACCATATTCTTGCAGACAATAATGTCCGCAAGTATTAAAGTCCTCCCCCCGAGCTCCACAGGCAGCACAATAATCTGTAATTAATAGGCATAATGGACCATGTACCAACATTTCAGTTGGATAATTTTCACTCAAAATATTCATCGTATCACTAAAGTTATTCTCCAATGATATAGAAATCAGGTTTACACCATTTTGATTAAGCAAGACGCCAGCCCGCGAGTTGGTAATGTTTAATCCTGGGCCTCCTAAAACCGGGTAGCCATTGTTATTACAATGATGCCAGCTTCCCAGATCATTTACCATTACTCCTTCAATCCATTCCATTGGCAGAGCATCCAGTGTATTAATAAGGTTCTGTATATCATTTTGCGTAACTATTCTGGGAGTTTCTATTATAGCCTTTATATCATTATCCTTGCATAAGCTAATGGCAACAGCCAGCTTGTCCTGATTCCAGGTATCTGTAACCTGCCGGAAATTATCCAACCCCAAAATAACCCTATCAATTTTTTCTTTTAAAATTGATTTTAATGAGTCAAGATTCCCTACTTTTACAGTTAAATCAACTTTAAAATTATTCGAACCGGTAAAATTCTGATAATCACTTGCTTTTAAAGTTAAAAGTTCTTTAGGGGAGGTTGGAAACTTAGGTTCCCTAGCTCCGTCAAATCCAATGGAGTCACTATCAATCCTGTAATATAAGCTGCCGCTGGTAAAATCCCGTATGCGATTTTCCATTAAACCGTCGTAATCATTGCTATCCAATTGAAATAATTCCGGTTCTTCAATAACTGCATCCAAAGCCCGACGATAAACGGATACCAGTGGATATAAGTATTCAGCCGGACGCATACGTCCTTCAATTTTAAATGAACTGATACCAGCACGTACCATATCAGCAACATGGGGATATAACATAAGGTCCTTGTGGGCGAGATGGTATTGAAAATCAGCTAAGCAGTCATCATCTCCGGATAACATATATTCCCAACGGCAAGGTTTTATACAGCGGCCACGATTACCACTTTCTCCGACCAATAAACTACTGAAATAGCACTGCCCGGTATGAGAAATACACAGGTCTCCATGAGCAAAATATTCAATTCCCAGATTGCTGTGTTTATTAATATAGGCGATCTCATCCAATGATAGATTCTTCGATAATATTACTCTCTTAAATCCTAATTCTTCTAATTTCTGTACTGCCTGCAAACTGCCTATATCCATCTGTACGCTGGCATGTAAAGGCACTGACAGGCCCATATCATTATATATATCCAGTAACCCCAAGTCCTGAATAATTAAGGCATCTACCTCTATGCCCTGTAAAAAACTTAAGTAATCAGCCAGTTCAGCCAACTCATAATCATAATATAGATTGTTGAGGGTTATATATAATTTTTTCCCCTGTTCATGCAGATAATCTACTGCATTTATCAATTCTTCATCGCTGAAGTTATAGTCTTTACGAAGTAAACGCATATTAAAGCGTTTACCGCCGGCATAAACCGCATCAGCACCAGCTTTAATAACTGTCTGCATGGATTCCCAGTTACCGGCCGGGGCTAAAAGTTCAATATTGCTGGTACTCATAGTGCTGTCCCCTTTATAAAATCATAAGTAATAAATCATTAATAAGTTTTTGAGCCAGCGAAAGTGCCAAAATAACTAATATAGGGGAAAAGTCTATTCCACCAGCATTAGGTATTATTTTCCTAAAGGGTGCCATTACTGGTTCAGTTATATCATAGATAAATTTAATTATTGGTTGATAAGGATTATGCTTAATAAAAGATAATATACATCTGCCGATTACCAGATAAATTAGCAATTGAAAGGCAAGATTTACGAATAATATAATATTGGTTTCAACCACAATTAATACTCCTTTATTTTTGAGGTTTACCCAGCGCAATGGAACGCAGGTAGGCTTTTTCTATTCCATTAAAGAAAGCTTTTCTTATACCATCTTCCTCCATCTGACGTATGGCTGCAATAGTTGTTCCAGCGGGGGAAGATACTTGATCACGCAGTATGGCCGGGTGAATATCCTGTTCATCTAACATAGCAATACTGCCTTTAATGGTATTGACCACTAATTCCCTACTGATTTTTGAATCAAGACCTATATGTATTCCAGCATTTATCATCGCTTCTGCCACGAGAAAAATATAAGCAGGTCCGGAACCAGAAATAGCTGTAACAGCATCCATCTGTTTTTCGGATACTTCTACACAAACCCCTATGGCATTTAAAATATTCTTTGCCAGGGTAAGATGATTTTCTTTAACATGTTCTCCCGGGCAAATAGCAGAAACACCTTGACCAATAACTGCAGGTAAATTTGGCATAACTCTAATAACCGGTACAGCAGCAGGTAATCCTGCCTCTATGGTTACAGTACTTATACCGGCAGCAATAGATATCAATATTTTAGATGAATTCCAGTTTGAAGAAGTAAGCGTAATAATTTCATTTACCTGAGCAGGTTTTACCGCTAATATTATTACATCACAGGATTCTACCAGCAAATTTGCATCTGCGCTGTGAGCATTATATTTATCCATAAATAAATTAACCCGGCTCTGGTCAATATCATTTACTAATATTTTATCAAAGGCCAAGTCGCTGCCCGTGAGTCCTCCCAACAAAGCCATGGCCATTTTTCCGCATCCGATAACTCCCAAGACCGGCACTTATTTATCTCCTCCTAATGGATTATACCAGTTAGGCTTGCGTGTCATAGCTCTATTATCCTTAGATATTTCTACATTACTGGGGGTAAAAATAAAAATGTTTTTACCTAGCTGCTGGCTATGACCTTCCAATGAATATGTAGTACCGCTAATGAAATCAATAATTCGCTGTGATATTTCCGGCGGAGTTATTTCCAGATTCAAAATGACTTGTTTACGGTTTTTTAAATGGTCTGCCAGAGGCTGTACCTCCTCAAAACTGATTGGTTCACATACTACAACTTTCATGGTTTTATTACTGTGAATAGACACTACATTAGTATTGGCATTGGCACGAACATTCTCAAAGCTATGCGGCTGATTTTGCGGTAATTCATAAATCTCTTCGCTAATCTCTTCCTTTTCAATACCCAACCAGGACCAAAATTTGTCTGCCATTCCCATAGCTATTCCTCCTTTTTTCAGAATAATATAGTCTCGCTCATCCCCTGAATATTGAGGTTCCAATCCTGACCATATTTGAGCCCTCCTCAACAGCAACCTCAAAATCCTGAGACATTCCCATAGATAAGTAAGTCAAATCTACCCCTCTAAATGAACTTTTAATTAACTGATCTCGCAATGCATATAGTTCCCGGAAAATCGGACGGCTCTCTTCTTGATTATCGTTAAGTGGGGCTAAAGTCATTAATCCTAAAACTTTTAAATTTTTTAACTGACCGATCTCGGACAAAAAAGATTTTACCAAATGAGGTGCAATACCAGCTTTTTGTTCTTCACCGGAAATATTGACTTCCAATAAAGTTGATACAAGTACCTTTTTATATTCTGCCCGCTGATTAAGAGCTTCAGCCAAATTCCATCGATCCAGAGAGTGAATTAAACAGGTATTACCCACCACATCTTTTACTTTATTAGTTTGCAATCTACCAATCATATGCCAGTTAGCTTCGGGCAACATCTGTCGTTTACGGTTTAATTCTGCCACCCGATTCTCTCCAAAATCTTTGACTCCCAAACTATAAACTTGCTCTACCAAAGGTATATCAACCATTTTACTGACTGCTATCAAGGTAACTGAATGGGGATCAACGTTTCTTTTCCTGGCAGCCCGCTCTATTCTGACTTTGATGTTATCAATATTAGCAGGAATATTTATCACCTAATTCACCTGTCCAGCCTTTTATTAATCATAATATAGTCTGCCCCAATCATATTAAATTCGTTGTAGTATCGGTAAATTCCTTCTTTGCGTAATATAATTATAGTTCCACTGAAATTAACTAAAATTATAAATCAGGCAATTAAAAAACTGACACTAAAAGTTGAACCTTGCCCAACTTCACTTTCCACAAATACCTCCCCACCATGGGATTCAACAATATGTTTGACTATAGCCAAACCCAGACCAGTTCCTCCCTGGTGGCGGGAACGAGCTTTATCTACGCGGTAAAAGCGTTCAAATACACGTGGTATACTCTCACGGGGAATACCCACACCGGTGTCAGTGAAAGTAGTAATAATACGGCTGTCCCTTCTATAACATCTTATTAGAATACGTCCTTCAGGAGGTGTATATTTAATAGCATTATCCAATAAATTAATCATTACTTGCCCCAGCAAATCTTCATCTGCATTAATTCTGGGTAAATCAGGAGGATAAACATACTCCACATGTAAATTTTTTTCGCTAATTTGTGGTCCAAGGATATTTAATATACTGCGTATGGAACGATTCAAACAAACTGGTTGGGGATTGATCATACGTTCCTTGGATTCAATTGATGACAAACACAATAAATCATCTATCATTCGCGTCAAGCGATCACTTTCAGCTTCAATAATCGATAAAAAACGTCGACAGGTATCACTGTTTTCCATAGCACCATCAAGTAAAGTTTCTACAAAACCCTTAATTGAAGTCAGCGGGGTACGAAGTTCATGGGAAACATTACCCGCAAACTCAGAACGCATTTGATCAAAATTACGGGCATCAGTAACATCATGAAATACAGCAACTGCTCCCTCAATAAGACCAGCCTCATCTTTTATCGGTACTACATGTACCCTGAATATTTGTCTTCCCGGACTTATAGTAGTTTCAGTAAAAACTTCGTTACCTTTGCGAAGCACTTCAAATATCATAGCCCCTATTTGACCTGAATAATCTATTCTCTCTAATTTTTTGCCAATGAGATCCCCTTCTCTGGCCATAAATAGATTCTCAGCAGCTTTATTGGTTATTATCATACGAGCATCGAGATCAAACACTATTACTGCATCAACCATACTGGTTAGTATGGCCTCCATTTTTCTTTTTTCCTCATTTAAGGTCAGCATGATATTCCCCCCGGCTATTTAAGACGACTTTCAACAAATCTATATCCTACTCCCCGAACGGTTTCAATATAATCGGGGAAATTGGAATCATCGTTTAATTTTTGACGTAAATGTCTTATATGAACGTCTACTGTACGAGTATCACCTGAATATTCATATCCCCAAACCTTTTCCAATAAAGCCTCTCTGGTAAATACCTTGCCCTGATTAGCTACCATAAGACTTAATAGTTCAAACTCTTTAGGTGTCAATTCCAATTTGGTTTCACCCATAAAAGCCTCATATTTTTCCGGCACTACAATAAGTTCCTTAATAACATAAGCCTTTTCTCCTACAACTTTTTCAGCTTCCAGAACCTTCAACGCCCTTAATCTTGCTTTTACGCGAGCAATTACTTCCCTAGGACTAAATGGTTTTTTAATATAGTCATCGGCACCCATTTCCAAACCCAGCACCGTATCAATTTCATCGCCCTTGGCAGTTAGCATAATAATAGGAATAGTATTAAATTCCGGATTCTGTTTTAAAGTACGACATACTTCCAGACCGTCAATATTAGGCAGCATTATATCCAGTAGAATAAGATCAGGCTTTTCATTTGCTACTGAATTAAGCGCTTCTTCTCCGTTGCTGGCTGAAACTACCAGATAACCTTCCTTTTCCAAATTAAATCTCACCAGTTCAACAATATAGTCTTCATCGTCTACAACCAGAATTTTATACGGTTTCATCTGCTAATTCCTTTCCAATAAAGTAATTACTGCCCCCATGCGACCTGTATTCCCTTTATCCCGGCGAAATGAATAAAAATAATCTGCATTGCAACAGGTGCATAATGGGCATATGTTTAAATGGTTATTCTCAATTCCCGCCTTAATCAGACACTGATAAATTGTTGCCGGTAAATCCCAATATTGTTTACCATTATTGTACCTGATTATATCACTTAAAGAATCAAATTCCCGGATGGCTTTATCTGCTAAGCTACCGTCAATGGCAAAACAACAACTTCCTATACCAGGCCCAATAAAACTGCGGATATCTTTGGGCTTGCATTTATACTCCTCAGTCATACTCTGTAAAGTTTTCTCAGCAATTCTCAGCATGGTCCCCTTCCAGCCACTGTGAGCCAAAGCAACAACTCTCTTAACCGGATCAAAGAAATATACCGGAATACAGTCAGCATAAAAAGTAGTTAAAAATATTCCCGGAACATTGGTAATCATAGCATCCGAATCACCTATTGCAGTCTTCATTTCTTTTGCGCCAAGTCCGGCATGGCTATGGTTTATTAGTTTGATTCTATCACCATGAACCTGCTGACAACAAACCATCTGTTCCAATTGCCCCCCTGTTGCCAGCATAAACCGTTTTCGGTTTTCAATTACATGATGGGGGTTATCGCCAACATGAAGCCCCATATTCAGCGAATCAAAGGGCATATAACTAATACCGCCCGACCGGGCTGAAAAAGCCGCTAATGCCCCCATATCCGCCCATTCAGGAATAGTGATGTACGATATCCCCCATTTTTGCTGCCAATGCCAATCTTGCATTTGTTTTCTTCTCCTGTATAAAATAAAATAATCAAAAGGAGGCGATAAAATGACTTGTCCCTATTGTAAACAAACCATATCAAGAGATGTAACTATTTGTCCACATTGTCAGGCTCAATTAACCAAATTCAATTGGGTAAAGTTAGTTACGGTTTTTCCTCCAAATGATACGGTACTGGAAAGTATGCTGCGTGGTTGTGGTATACCGGTAATAATTGAACGGGCTGAAGTGCCTCAATTTCCTATAACTATTGGCCCTCTGGCTGAGTCAAAACTACTGGTTCCAGCCGAGCGTCTGCATGAAGCCCGGCAATTGATGGAAACTCAACTGGAAATCGAAGAAGATCTTTAGAAAATAATGACGGGCGAAATAATATATTTAATCTTCTTTAAGCTGTTCTATAGTCTTTATGAAACTGTTTAAATCAGTAAATTGACGATAAACAGATGCAAAACGAACATAAGCAACCTCGTCCATCTCTTTTAGATGAGCCATTACCATCTCACCAATAATTATGCTGCTAACCTCACGATCATAATTATCACGTAATTTACCTTCTATTTCAGCCACAGTTTTTTCTATTGCTTCCATACTCACTGGTCTTTTTTCACAGGCTCGGGTAATACCGCTCATTAATTTCTGACGACTAAACGGCTCTCGATTTCCACCCTTTTTAATAACTAACAACGGGCGTTCCTCTAAACGTTCATAAGTAGTAAATCTTCTTTTGCAAGCATTACACTCACGCCGTCGGCGTATAGATGTACCCTCCTCACAGGATCTTGAATCCAGAACCCGGCTTTCCATTTCCTGACAATATGGGCATCTCAACATTATCACCTCATAACCTGCCATAATACGTTACTTGCCCTTATTATCTATAAAGCCGACAAACAATGCAACCTTAAGCTGCTTCTAATAGTTCTCCTCATCAAGCAGATAATCTCTGCGATAATCATCCATTTCTTTAACCATGGGTACTTCCACCAGGATTACATCCCGTCCAATTCTGACAATTTTATTCCAGGGTACTACAATGTCTTCCCGCTTGGAAAACAGGAATCCTCGTGTCCTGCCTGGCAACACCAAGGCTACAACTTTACCATTTTCCAAATCAAGATCAATGTCAATAATATTGCCCAGTCTTTTACCATCCAACAAATTTACTACATCCCGGTTACGTAAATCGGAGATTTTAATCACTACTGTCACCTCCTATAATCAGAATATGATTGAAGTAAAAATATATGAAAAATCTAATAAAAATTTTAGTCAATAACATTACAAATAATGCGTTTTATAGAGCTATTTAAAGTTATTCTTAAATATTCCCTTACATTCAGGATTCGGGGGTTTAAGTATCTTCCTTAAATATCTCGATAGTATAGTGATGATAATAGTATCGGGCTGGACTCACACGAGAGGCCCGTATGGTATTGACTGACTGATATACCATTTTAAAAGCTGTTAAAGGAGGACAACTATCATGATGCGGTCTCTCTATACTGCCAGTACTGGTATGCTCGCTCAACAGTTAAATGTTGATTCTCTAGCCCACAATATGTCCAATGTAAACACCGTTGGTTATAAAAGACAGCGGGTGGAATTCCAGGATCTTATTTATCAGGCAATTCGTCGTCCAATCGTTAATGAAGAAATTAATCAACCCACTGGTTTGGACATTGGGCTGGGGGTCAAACCGGCTGTTACTTACACTATCTTCTCCCAGGGTAACCTTCAGGACACACAAAATCCTCTTGATGTAGCCATAAACGGGCAAGCTTTTTTTAAAATTGAAGTACCCGGAGAAGATGCACCTCTTTATACCCGTGACGGTGCCATTAAAATTGATGCTGAAGGACGTCTGGTTACTTCTGATGGATACTACTATATCGGGGTAGATTCTATTGAGCCGGAAGCCTACGAAATAACTATTGAGAAAGATGGCAGAGTCACCTACCTCTTACCAGGTGAAGATGACATTCAGGAAGCCGGACAATTGGAGTTGGCAAAATTTATTAATCCGGCCGGATTATTAAAACTGGGGGGAAACCTTTACAGAGATACCGTAAATTCAGGAGAGCCAGTCGATTGGGACCCTGAAGAAGACAGCACCGTTACCCTGGAAGCAGGTTATCTGGAGATGTCTAATGTTCAAATTGTTGAAGAAATGGTAAACTTAATAACAGCTCAACGAGCTTATGAAATTAATTCAAAAGTTGTTCAATCATCCGATGAAATGTTGCAGACAGCAACTAATCTTCGCCGATAAAAGAAAGAGGGTATAACCTTTGAAAATCGACCCTTCCATCCCCGGCAACATAACTGAATATGCAGCCCAGGCTAATATACAGGCAAAATCAAATAAGGATTTCAATCAAGTTTTAAATAATGCTTTAAAAACCAAAGACGAAGAGAAACTTATGCAAGCCTGTCGAGAGCTGGAAAGTGTTTTCTTAAGCAAGGTAATGGAAACCATGCGTGCTTCAATTCCCCGTAGTGAATTCATTACCCGAAGTTTTGCCGAAGAAACTTTTGAATCCATGCTTTACGATGAATATGCTCGTGAAATTAGTAAAAACGGCTCAATTGGTATTGCCGAAATGATGTATAAACAATTAAGCCAAAAATAGCTCCTGTGGAGAACTGTAAATTATGTTAGCTTATACCTGGTTGGACAATCTGGTAGTAATATCTACATTTGCTTTAGCATTGATAATTCTAACTTTCCCTATACTTTTTTGGGATAACAAAGCTATGTATAAGCTAATACTGCCATTTACTCTTTCATTTTTATTTGCTCTTTTACTCTTCTTTCTTCCTAACGGTCCCCTGGCAAGCGCAGCCTTTTTACTTATGAACACCCTGCCATTTTTATTTTTTGCGCTTTTTTTAATTGTAAATCCGGATATTAAGATAAATATAATCGTTTTAGTATTTATTGCTGCATTATCAATCTGGCTTTTATTCTCCCCCGAATACTATCCCCTGTTGGCTTCTGCTACCAATTACCTGTTAACAATTACTTCTGTAATCATTGTAATTGCTTTCATTAAGTATTCCCGGACCCCGGATTATTCATTATTACTGCAGTTGGCACTTTTTATGAGCTTATTTATCCAATTATCCCTGTTTGTTCACAGTCAGGTAATGATAACAGTCGCTGTTTTTCTGGTATATAGTCTATTAGTACTGTATTTTCGTAAAAATACTTATGATTATTTAACTATAAGAATTGCTGAAGCGGAACAAATTAATGCTCAATGGGATAGGACCGTTCAGCAAGAAGTTAATAAAAGAATTTATGAGATAAAGTCTGAAAAATATCAATTGGAGGAAAGCAGTCGTATCGATTCATTAACTGGTGCCCTAAATAAAGCAGCTATAACCAACCTCATGTGTGAATTAATACGAGATGGAAGTATAAATAATTTTACTATTTTATTATTTGATGTTGATAATTTCAAAAATATTAACGATACTGAAGGTCATTTAGCCGGCGATCGCATTTTACAGCAGGTTTCAAAAATAGTACAACTTAGTATTCGTCCCCACGATAGTTTAGGTCGCTATGGTGGTGACGA
>JAAYBS010000003.1 GCA_012718855.1 Syntrophomonadaceae bacterium | reverse complement strand
TCGGTAATGATGGCAGGCTGGTCAATTGGTTTAGACCGCAATACAAAGCTATAAGGTCGGTTCCTTCAAAGTTCTCCAATCCTGCCAGACTTATAATATTTTTTCCGGAAACTTCAAGGGTGTAATTTTTTGCAGCCATCCAGTCGATCAGATCTTGTTTTGTAAAAGTTCCTGGGGTTCCGCTGTTGCCCAGCCATTCCCATACCGCTTGTTTGAAATTGCTGTCGGTGAAGCTGTCAGAGATATCAGAAGTGGCTATTACAGTTAAACTGAAAGTTGTTAATGCGTTTCCGTTTTCATCTGCATCTTCTACTGAATCCTGAGCAACTGTAACCGTAAACGTACCTACTAATCCGGCTGTTCCATTTGAGCCATTTGGTGTAATGATTAGCGTTTTATTAGTTGTATCTACCGGATCAAGGGTGATTATTCCATACTCATGATCCACTCCATCAATATTTATCATTACTATTGGAGTGCCTATCAAACTAACCGGTTCGCTCATGTCAACTTTTATCACACTTGTGACTGAGCCTTGGACGACTGTAAGTGTACCGTCAGTTGATTCAATGTCCACACCATCAACAGTTGCCGTTAATTTCGTCATTGTCGGGACTATTGCAATTACAGTAATAAATGTATTTTTGATCTGGTTTATATTTCCGTTTGCGTCCAAGTCATCAATATATTCGATAATAACCTTGTCCCCTACTCCCGCTTTGATTGTTGTCGGATCCGATGTTGAGTTCGTAATCGTACTGATTTTAACTATACCAGTGAACTCCCCGCTATTTATAGCGCTTTCATTTATTGTTTGCTCAAATCCGTTGGTATCTGAGTCTGAATAAATTCGGACCGTCACGGTATCTATATTATTGCTGTCAATATTAGCATCTGCATCCACTACCTTAAACATTAATATTTCTTCCATTTCATGCAATGGAGGATTGCCAGTAGTCCAAACAGTTGCCGTCGCACCTTGTGTATCTGATGCCTTCAGCAGGGTAAAGTTTATATCTTCCTGATTGCCTGTACTTATATCAATTAAGGCAGCATCAAAATAATTTGCGGCACTTCCTTCTACACCATAATAACCGTAAGATAAATAACCGTTTTCCTCAGCAAAACCCGAGTAAAGACTATAGTACAGCTTATAGCCATCAGCTGCAGGAGCCGTTATTACGTATCTGGCGGAGTTTTCTCCCGACGGTATATAAATATTAGTATAAGCATAGTAGTATAGATCTTCATTTTCTGCATGAACCTGAATGCTTAAATTCAAGCCTTCGGCAGGAGCAGTATATCCCTGCGGTAAAGAAAAAGTACCGGAAATCTTATTACCCGTTAGTAAAACCATATCCATGCCGTTCATATCTTCTGTTAAAGTAAAAGAATCTGCACTGTTATAGTCAGTAGTCGAGACCAAGCCTTTTTTGTAAGCATTTCTGACATATTCACTACCTGGCGAATCAACGCTTGAACACGATGGCTGATACATTTCATAAAACAGGCAATAAACTGATCCTGCAGGAGCGGTTAATGAATAATCTGCTGAAGTATCTAACATTTTCTGGTTGACCACTACATGCTCACCGTCTTCTGCCTGAGCCCAGATGCTTATATCGATCCCCTCTGCTGGCAGAGCGTACCCTTCCGGTAAAGAGATAGTTCCAGAAATATTCTTGCCGGTCAGCAAAGCAAAGCTGATATCAGTTTTGTCTCCAGAACTAAGATCTATAAGTGAGGCTGAACTATAATTGGTAGTGCAACTTGCTCCTTCTCTATAATAGGCATTTCTAACATATTTATTGCCAATATAATTATCTGAAATATAATAATTTAAACGATATCCGGCAGCTGATGGGGCAACCATGCAAAAAGGTATATCTAATTCAGCCGACAAATCAAGTCCGGGCATATCCTGGTAGGCATACCCTTCACTATTGGAATAGGTAACAAGATAAAGATCTCCATTTAAAGGCTCAGGCAGCGATATAGTTCCGGACAACACATTACCCTGTGCTAGAATCAGATTAATTGAAGCATGATCAACTGTACTTAAATCAATCAGACTGCTATCAGCAGATTCCCAGACCGCTTGTGCGCCATCTTTATAAAATCCCTGCTGCAAGAGACGGTTATCGGCATTGTATCCCTGTTGAATTGAATAATGCAACCGGTACATTCCCGAGGTCATACCGGTTAAAATAAAGTTTACTGAAGAATCACCCTCAGCTATCGTTGCAGTTGAATCTGAAAAGATATGCAGACCAGATTGAGCCCAAATATTAACTATCATTCCTTCAGTTGGTGCAGTAACATTTTCAGGCAAAGTAATGGTTCCACTAATTTTTTTACCGATGATAAGAGTCAGGTCAATTCCTGATCGATCAGTGCTGCTCAGATCTACAAGTTCAGCATCAGTCCAGGAGAATACGGTTGAATTTGATGAATAATAGCCGTATTGCAGGTAATCGGCTTCCCCATAATAATCATAACCAACAATATATCCTGAGCCCGCTTCATTAGGTGGAATGATTAATTCATAAGCCACCGAAAGTGTATTGGCTGGTACCGTTATCATTTCTTCCGTCCAATAACAATCTGTATATTTTTCAAATACTGCCTTGTCAGTATTTGCAGATATACATACTTGTACATCCTGGTCAACTTTTTCGGGCAGACTTACTGTTCCTCTTATTTTCCGGAAGGTTTGGGTAGTATCTTTCCCCGCAATGTTTACGCTGGTAACTCCCGGTCCAAGAACCCATTTAGCAGGAGCATCAGCAAAAACTACACCATTGGCATTTATGCTAGCTAATGCAATCGTTCCTGCCCCGGAAATCTGTGCAGCAGCGTTGATTTGCAGGTTGCTGATATTTATGCCGGAAGCCAGGTTAAGCGAAGCGCCTGTTGCATTAGAAGCAATATCCATTTGGTCAATGCTGCCGCCTGTTACTTGAATTATAAGACCGGGCGAATTGATATTGACCGCAGCAAAGTTGCCTGTCAGGATTATGGTGGCCCCATCAGGCAAGCTGGAGCCAGTATTTACAGTGGAAAATCCTGTGCCGCTGAGAGCATTCTCTTCCAGTATGGCGCCTGATAGCAAAGTAAGGGTTCCCAGCGAGCTGTTACCTTCAGCTATGATTCTTACTGTATTGGTCTTGTTATCCACAGTAACCGTATATAGTCCACAGTCTATAATATGTATGCTGTTGGAACCACCGCCTAATATATTGGTATTGCCCTGGACTGTAATGTTATTAAGGGTTACGCTCCCCTCCCCTATCCCGGCAGCCAAAGTAAGATCCCCTGTTATTATCATGTTTTGCAGCGTTACATCTTTGCTGCTCACAATTACGTTCTTGGCAACAGTCTGACTTTCTGCCGGAGTATTTGGGCCGTAAGTTCCCGGAGAAGAGTAGCTTATATAAAGTACACTGGAACTTGAGCTGGAGCGAGAACTTTGATTACTGTTTGACTGACTGGCAGCCGGCATTTTAAGTACTTTATCTACCGTTTCGCTCTGCTCCTGCTGGAGATTTTGCAGTTGTTGCCGCAAGTCTTGTTTAACTTCCTCCGTGATCGTTATCCCGCTGGATTCAAGCGCATTTAGCACTGCATCAAGCGTTGTCTCGACTTGGTTGACCGGTGTTGTTTCAGATATTGGCTGATCAGGTATTTCCACTATCATTTCAACTACCGGAGCGGTGGAAGTTTCCTTATTGACATCAATTTGTAAGGCTGTATTAACTACCCAATCCTGTACCTGATTAAATTGCTGTTTGGCTTCTTGTGTCATGGAAGTCGCATTTTCTGGGGGTGACACGGCTGCACTTACTGAAGTACTTTGGTTTTGACTTAAGGGTATGGTTTGGCCAGCATTGCTTACTTCGGCAGTTCCGGTTAAACAGCTTACAGTGGCATGACCATCCGGGGTTACACTGATTAATATGAACGTACCCCTGACAGCAGCTATTCCCCATGGCATATCAACTTTTAGTTTGACTTTTTTGGTTTTACCGGATTGATACCACGGCATCTCCTGGTTGTTGCTCTTGGCTGCTGCAGCTACGAATTCACGACCGTCCAGGCTGGCCAGAGTCATGCGTTTCATGCCAACAAACTGACTTGTCAGACTCGTATTGCTGCTTTCGGTAATTTCAGTGTTTTCTGTGCTTTCATGTTTATTAGCCAAGGCGGAAAACATGCTTCCTTGTTTCATATCCAGATTTAACCAATCCACTGCTATACCTTCCTGACCATTGCTTTGAACATATTTCCTGCCTTTGGCTTCTTTGATCTTTATTTGGCTGTTTTCTTTGATCAACATACTGCTGCCGTCAGGGTAGTTTAATTCGGCGCTGGCACCTTTTTTGGTAATAATTGTATCTCCTTGGTTTACAATGGTTTCTGCATTAAGTTCAGATTCGATCTGGCTGCCAGCCTTAATAATAGTTACCTTGCCCTGATTGGGTTTTAATTTGCCAGGCAGACTGGTGGTACTCAGATCAGGTTCATGAGTTAATAAAATGCCCAGCGCATGGGCCATATTGATACGACTGAAGGGGGCATCAGGCAGATAATATTGTCCGTCAGCACTTAAACCTGTCATTCCGGAGGCTAATCCTACAGCTACTGCTGAGGCAGCCCAATGTTGATTGTTGATGTCTTTTAAAATAGGAAGACTTGCGGTTTGAGGTTGTTTGGAAAGCCTTAAAATTAATGATATTGCCTGAGCACGGCTTAATGGTTGGTCAGGTTGAAAGCTTCCATCAGGAAAACCGTTTATGTACCCGGCTTTTACAGCGGCAGCTATATAAGGTCGGGCCCAGTGTTCAGTACTCAAATCTTTGAAAGGACTTTCTGCGCTTTGATCCAAACTAAGATTAGCAGCCTTGGCAATGACTGTGGCGGCCTGTGCCCGGGTAAGTCCTTCCTGTGGTTTGAAACTTCCGTCGGGATAACCTGTGATGATTCTTTTTTCAGATAAATATATAACGTAGCTAATATCAGGGTTGGTTGGGGTAAGGTCGGTATATACTGGTGGGGTATCTATTCCTGCGGCTTGCGCTGCGGGATTAAAGTAAAAAATTATTATGGCCATTATAACTGCTAAAATTCCTCTTCCCAATAGCTTGATTTTATTTTTGTACATAATTATCAAACCTCTCATTAAGTAGATATTGCTATCTATTTAATTCAGTTTTCGATAGTCAGTAATACAAGTATTAGGTAGGAATAATATAGTTATTAAGGTGATAATAAATTATGCATTTACTTAATTACTTTTATATCTAATTTTGAATTATTAATAGATATATTGTTAATATATACCACTTTTAATCAGCAAACAAGCATTATTAAAATATGAATTACATTATTGAAAATCTCGGGAGGATAGCAAAAACCGCTCAATGCGTAGTTGAGGTATGTTGATTGAGCAGCCTTTTTGTTGTAGCATAAATATTCACTTCTATTTAGCAGACCGACGACGGGAGTGAAGGTCAAGGCGCAAAAACAGGCCGTGATTGAGACGTACACCAGGTACGTTGATTGAGCGGCCTGTTTGCAGCAACGCAGATATTCACTTCCGTTTAGCAGACCGACGACGGGAGGGAAGATCAAGGCGCAAAAAGAGGCCGCGATTGAGACGTACACAAGGTACGTTGATTGAGCGGCCTGTTTGCAGCAACGCAGATATTCACTTCCGTTTAGCAGACCGACGACGGGAGCGAAGATCAAGGCGCAAAAACAGGCCGCGAT
>JAAYBS010000027.1 GCA_012718855.1 Syntrophomonadaceae bacterium | reverse complement strand
TCTGCCTTGGGACAACCATCCAACACATCAGTTCGGCTGCCTACATCCAACTGAGGAATACCCAGATAGCAACCGCCCAGCTCTGAACGCTCATCAACAACTGTTACATTCTGAGCTGGCAGATTGGGGCGACCGTTTGACAGTATACGCGCCAGGTCCCTGAGTAAAGTGGTTTTACCGCAACGTGGAGGTGAGATTAACAGAGAACTGACCGGTACTCCCCGGGGAGCAATATAAGGGATAAGCGGCAGGGCACAATCAGGAACCTCCCGGGCGATACGAAAACAAAGTGAGGAAAAATTTTTGATGGTTTTGATTTCTCCCTTATGTACAACCACCTGGCCGGCCAGTCCTACCCGATGGCCTCCGGGAATAGTAATATATCCCCTTTTTATCTCTTCTTCAAAGGCATATAGACTGTTATCACTAATTGAGGCCAGAGTGCGCTGTATATCCTCCCGGGTAACCACATATCCCGAATATAAATCGGCTGCCAGACGACCGCGTGAGGTTATAGTAAAATCCCGGTCACCCAACTTTAATAACAAAGGCTGTTGACAGCGCAGACGGATTTCCTCCAGCCTGCTAAAATACTGCTCGTCCAGACCCAGCAGCAACTGTTTGATTGGCGGAGCAAGATAAGATGCAATTTCACTGCTGATATTCTTCCATTCAACCCGGTACATAGAGTCACCACCTTGCTCTATATAGATATTGGCATGTACTCTAAAATATTCCATTAACCTACAACAGTTAAACAGAGGGAAGCAAAGGGGTATTCCAAGACTCCTGAAAGAGTCTAAAATGGTCTAGTACGATTATATAAATATACCGCTCGCTGTCTTTGCATGGGCAACTCCTGCGGCTTGGCTCGTTGCGCAATGGGGTACCGCGCTAATCTCCCGTCCATGGTCGATAGCGCGCTCGCGACGTCCTGTCGCTCGCCCCCTTTCGCCTACTCGCCTTCGCCGGATGTTGCTGCTATGCTTCGTCAATGCTCGCTTGTATGTTTATATAATCTTTACGGGTTTTCGCAGTAGAATAACAGCTATGGCCAACAAAAAAAGAACTGTCTTCTACACCCTAAATGGTATAAAGGACAGTTCTATGTGGTCAGTTATAAAATATAACTACTGGTCCCGTTTCGAATCAGAACCAAACCAGATATGGTCATCAATGTCACTTTCAATATAGGAAGGGTCATAATCAAAGGAACCTTCGTGGATATATACTACCTCCTGACAAGTGGGACAGATTATTTCAATGGTATCCTCGTCTTCCAGAATATCGGCATTAAAATATAATTCCTCTCCGCATTTGGAACACTCCAACTCCATGATTTCATCACTTATCCCATTGTCAATAAGAAGTTCCTCCATATAAGCTAACTTATCATCCATTTCTTCCAGGCGATTCTGACACTCAAGTAAATCGAAATCCAGCTGACTGATTTCATCGTTTAATTCGTCCAATACATGTATAATTGCCAATAAAACTTTACCCTGAGCTGTATCCTCAGTAATATTTAAACCTTCACACAAACCGGACAAATAACTTATCTGTTCCGAAATTCTCTGCAATGCAAATCCTCCTTTTCAGGCCAAATATTAAACATTCATAGTATTAGCCCAAAAAGGAGGAAATAGACATAATATCTTTATAAAATTTTAAGTGCGCCGTACCGATATGCAAAAGCTAGGCGCGTTCCATGTATTCACCAGTGCGGGTATCGATACGCAACATATCTCCTGTATTAACAAATAACGGTACATGAACTACCGCACCAGTCTCCAAAGTAGCCTTCTTGGTTGCACCGGTAGCAGTATCACCCTTTACGCCCGGTTCAGTGTCAACTACTTTCAATTCTACAAAATTAGGCAAATCAACGCCGATGATATTTTCTTTAAACAACAAAACGGCTATATTCATATTTTCCAGCAACCATTTTACCCCATCACCAATCTGATCAGCGGAAAGAGTTGTCTGTTCATAGTTTTCATTGTCCATAAAGACATAACCTTCGCCATCGTTATATAAGTACTGCATCTCCCGACGATCCAGATGAGCTTTGGGAACTTTTTCCCCGCCCCGGAAGGTTTTCTCAACCGTGGAACCAGTTTGAACATTCTTCAATTTGGCACGAACAAACGCAGCTCCTTTTCCCGGTTTAACATGTTGAAATTCCACTACCTGATAAGCGCTGCCATCCAGTTCAATTGTTGCTCCGGTACGAAAATCATTTACCGATATCATCCTGAAATAATCCCTCCATCAAATTAAGATTAAGTTTTTATCCGAGCAAGTAATGATTTCACATCCTCCACTCTTTACAATTACGCTATCCTCTACCCGTATTCCTCCCCAGCCGGGAATATAAATTCCCGGTTCAATTGTAATTACCATATTTTCTTCCAGATAGCCGGTTCCTCGCGGAGATACAGTTGGTTTTTCATGAACTTCCAGTCACAACCCGTGACCGGTACCATGCACAAAATATTTATCTAATCCGGCCTTGGCCAGACAATCCCTGACAATCTTATCAACTTCCGTTGGTTTAATTCCTGGTTTAACTGCTGCCACTCCCGCCATCTGAGCAGAAAGTACCTCTTCATAAAGACTGCTTAACCTGGGACTGGCTGATTCAATCACTACGGTGCGGGTCATGTCTGCACAATAACCGGCATAAATCCCTCCAAAATCAAGGGTGAGCATATCTCCGGCGGTTAACCTTCTTTTACCCGGTTTACCATGGGGCAGAGCTGCATTCTTTCCTGATACCGCAATGGTATCAAACGCTTCCTTCTGACATCCCCCTTCCCGTAGAGCCATGGCAACAAAATTGGCCACTTCTGCTTCAGTTACTCCCGGTTTTATAAAATCCAATAATCTGCTAAATACCATATCGCTGATACTTGCACATTTACGCATTAATTCCAATTCAGTTTGATCTTTTATAATGCGTAATTCTTCTACCAATCCGGATAAAGGTATCAATTTATTGGGTAACTGCTTATTCAACTCACAAAATTGGCGGTAAACTATACTGTCTTCTATTCCAATCAGCTGACAATTATCAGTAATCTCTGTCAATCCATCTAAAGAGCCAGGTTTTCCCTGCAGCAACTCCCAATCAGGAGCTTCCTGCTTTAATTGTTCACTATAGCGGGCATCAGTAAGAATATATTTACCAGTTTCAGTTACCAGCAAAAGGGCATCTTCACCACTGGTAAAACCGGATAGATAGAAAATATTTTCCGCTTTAACTGTCAAAAAAGCATTTATTTCATTTTGTTGCATCAGCAGCCTCAGCTTCTCAATTCGCTGCTGCCTGTTCGGCTCTATGGACAAATCTATTTACCTCCGGCAATTATCTGAATGGCAGCCTCTACTGCCAGGGAATACCCGCGGGCCCCCAATCCAAAAATTCCCCCGGTTGCTACAGTTGAAATAAGTGATTGGTGACGAAACTCTTCGCGACGATAAATATTGGATAAATGCACTTCAATTATAGGGATATCAACCATTTTCAGCGCATCCAACAAAGCAATGCTATAGTGTGATAAAGCTCCGGCATTAATTATTAAAATACTATATTTGCCCCTACTCTGTTGTACCTGCTCTACCAATTCACCCTCGTGGTTGGATTGGAAAAAATCAATACTTACCCCGCGGGCATTGGCATACTTCTGCAGGTCATTATTAATCTCTTCCAGGCTTTGCTTACCATAAATATCCGGTTCCCTCTCTCCCAGTAAATTCAGGTTAGGTCCGTTGATTACCAGGATAGCAGGCCGGTTTTTATTTTGAGCAACTACTGCGAAAACTTTATTCGATTCCGACTTCTGTGGCATCCTCTTTCCGCCCCTTTCTATTTTACCCGGCTTTATTCCCCGCCGATACTCAAGCTCCTGATTCTTACTGTAGGAGCTGCCTTGCCGCCAAAAAATCTCACATCATTTCCAATGGCATCAATATCCTTTAACAGTTCAGTTATATTGCCGGCAATAGTAACTCCTCTAACCGGTTCGGCCTCCTGCCCCTGCCTGATAATGAACCCGGCTGCACCTACAGAAAAATCTCCGGAAATAGGGTTAGCCGTATGCATACCCATAACTTCAGTAATATAAAAACCATAATCAATATCGGAGCATAAATTTTGTCTGCTTTTCTCTCCCGGTAACAACATGAAATTAGTCGTTCCAACTGAGGGAAGACCACGAAAAGAACCTCTTTGTCCATTACCAGTTGAATCTGTTCCATCACTACTGGCTGTGTAAGTATCATAAAGATAACCTTTAAGTTGACCTTTTTCAATCAAACTGGTAGTTTGTGATGCTACCCCCTCACCATCGAAAGGGAAACTGGCAATACCATCTGCATACAACCCATCATCCACCAGATTAAAACTGGCTGAAGCTACCTGTTGCCCGATAGCTCCGGCAAACAATGATTTTCCCTTTTGCACAGCTTCTGCATCAACCATCTGGGCTATCATCCCCAGAAAGCGAGTCATTACATAAGGATCCAACAAACAGGGAATCCTTGCCGATGGAATAACGCGCGCCTTTAAACTGCGTACAGCTTTACTGGCAGCCTCAGTGGCGATGGCCTCCGGTTCCAAATCTGCATAACTTTTCTTCAAAGACACTGAAAAGCCGTTCTGGGCATCACCGTCCTGCTCAGCCACCAGAAATAAATAACCGCCACAGTAATTACCCCGGGCAAAAGCATTTATTCCCCGGGTATTCATAATTAGTTGTGATACTTCACCATCTTCATATCCGGCTCTTTCAATAACCGTAACCCGTGAGTCGTAAGCACGGGCAGTACGCTCCATGTGACGAGCCAGTTCAATTTTCTCCTCTACGCTTACGTGCGATATATTATTATCAAATACAGCTAACTCAGGATACGTCTGAGCGTTTTGTGGCAAACGATTATGTTCACTTTGGGTAGTATATTTTGCCATGGTCACGGCATCATCCAATAACTTCTGCAGAGCCGGCTGGCTGAAATCACTACTGTAGGCAAAACCCAAACGGCCGTCATTAATTACTCTGATACCCAGACCACTGGCTTCAGCTTCAATAAATGTATCTACCTGTCCATCAATTACTTCTATACTAAGCTCCCGGCTGCGCATAACAAAAACTTCAGCCTCAACCTTTTTTCGGCGGGCAATATCAAGTAATTTACCTGCCATTTCTGCATCACTGGAATAATAATCCTGGTACAAAACTACTACCTCCTGCGAATACTCTTTATGGTTGGTCCGGCAACGCTGGTACCTCCAACGGTTAGACGTTTTATTCTTATGGTCGGCTGGGCATCAGCCACCGGTACACCCTGTCCATCCTTACCACAGGTACCAATGGCAAAACCCTGGTCATTTCCTACCCGATCAATATTATTCAAAGCTTCCGGCCCATTACCGATCAGGGTAGCACCGCGTACCGCATACTTAACTTCACCGGCTTCGATAACATAACCTTCCTGGACCTCAAAAACAAAATCCCCATTAGTAGTATTAACCTGGCCGCCACCCATTCTTTTTACCAGCAAACCCTGCTCAGTTGACTTAATAATCTCATCCGGGTCATCAGTTCCCGGTGCAATGGCAGTATTACTCATACGCGGAATTGGTTTATGCTGATAAGACTCGCGGCGACCGTTTCCGGTAGGGGACACACCGTCCTTTGCAGCAGTTATCCGATCGTACATATATCCAACCAGTTGACCATTATCAATTAATACCGTTCTCTGTGCGGCTACCCCTTCATCATCAAAACGATAACTGCCAAATTTTCCGGGCAGAGTTGCATCGTCAATCACGGTGACACCTTTTGCAGCCACCATTTCACCCATTTTACCCTTATAAACTGACAGGCCTTTTTGTACCAGATCAGCTTCCAATCCATGTCCACAGGCCTCGTGCACCATGGTTCCTCCGGCCTGGGCAGACATTACCACCGGCATACTGCCGGCCGGTGCCGGACGGGCATCCAACATTTTCACTGCCAGATTGGCCGCCTTTTCAGCTAAATCCTCAGGATTAACCTGGTCAAATAATTCCCAACCAGTCATACCACCTGCAGATTCATAACCGGTTTGTATCATATTCTGCCGGGCAGCAACCGCATTGACTGCCAAACGAACCCGTACCCGTTCATCTTCCACCAATTCACCTTCACTATTGGCTATCAAAACCTTCTTATGATTATCAGCTACGGCCACCGTAACCTGTTTAATTTCTTCACCTATCTGCCTTGCGGCTTTATTGGCGTCCAGAACTGCCTGTACCTTATCATCTATCGGTACATCTTCAGGCATACGCAACGTAACCAGGGGGACGGTTCTCCTGGTTATTTCGTTATCAGGGCCACTGGGGCCAACCAGGAGAACCGTCCCCCTGGTTACACCTGCCCGTCCGGCCCGGCTAACTACCGAGGCAGCTTTTAACAAGCCGTCTTCGGAT
>JAAYBS010000026.1 GCA_012718855.1 Syntrophomonadaceae bacterium | reverse complement strand
GCAGCAGGATCAATATTTGATTTAGTACGATTTCCCGGATTGAATCATCAGGTGGAGATAACAACCGGAGTTTTAGAGCGGGAATGTGCCGATCCACTTAGTTCGTTTTTTGCTGATTTGAGGAGAGATGGCCGAGTTGGTCGAAGGCGCTCGACTCGAAATCGAGTAGGCGGCTGAACCCCGCCTCGTGAGTTCGAATCTCACTCTCTCCGCCATAACCTAAAATAAATGATGACTGCGGAGTTAATAAAAGAGTTAACCACCCTGCTGTGCAGGGAACATATAAACTTATAACTATATATACAATCTGGAGAGGTGGCTGAGCTTGGCTGAAGGCGCTCGATTGGAAATCGAGTAACGTGTCGAAAGCGTTCGCGGGTTCGAATCCCGCCCTCTCCGCCACTTTATTAGTGAACGTAGTGAACATCATTGTGCCCGTAGGGTGCCATTAACCAAGGAATACCAAGGGGTTTCAGACATAAAGCTGAAACCCCTTTTTGATATTCTTACAAAAGATAGGGCCGTGGTAGCCCTGGAGTAATCGCAATAGATGCAAATCTATCACTCACCGTTTTTACTACAGAATGTGACAAAGAATATATCAAGTCTACATTTTTCACCATGAAATATTATGCCAGAATCGGAGGCAGCTGGAGGATGCCAGGAATAGCAGAGGTGGCCGGGAATAGTGGAGGATACGGGAACTGTACAAAATATCGGAACTAAATACCACAAACACAGCTTGCGGGCATGTGATCCTGGCAGTTTATTTTTGTGCTCGTCAAAAATCGACATTTATAATATTTAATTTATGGTATATGTATGAATAAACTACTGAATAAAAAAGCATTATTGGATGGTCTTCCATCCTTTATTATTCTAATAGATCATGCATACCTATCATGACCAGTAAAAACAAAAATCAGTAAACTTCACTCATGAGAAATATTATTTGTAAAAAATGTCAGAACTCTTTGTGTTACGCTTCTGTTTTAATTAACTGCTGATTAATATAGATATTCAGCAAGCAAACAATCTTATTAATCCTTTATATTGATTAATCACCGCAATCGTATTTTCGTTGGTAAAATAACAAATGTAATTGACGGGCGGGTGTCACTATATTGTTGAATGAACAAAAAAATCTGAAAGAGCTTGTTGCAATAATTCAACTTAAACAACAGCCTCCTGTATTAGATATTGAAGAATGGAAGCAGCTATTTAATAACCAACTTTTTCAAATAATATGTGATCAACTTCCTATCGGTATATCTATTTGTATTGACCCATCATGCCGCGAAATAAGACATAATACAGTAGCAGCAGAGTTTTTCCGTATAAATGCCTGGGATAATTTATCTCATAGCTCACCTGACATCCCTACCTTTAAGATGTTCATGAATGATACCGAAATGCTTCCAGAGGAAATGCCGATTCAAAGAAGTATGCGATCAGGACAAACCATTAAAGCTCATGAGGTTTTTTTGCTATGGGAGGATGGAATTAAAAAAATTATTGTCTTTAACTCAAGGCCGTTGTTTGATGCTAATGGCAAGGTAATAGGAGCGGTTGCTACCTCCGAAGATATTACCGAGCGCAAGCGCCGTGAACAAGAAAGAGAAAACCTCCTGCAGGAGATAGACCGCGAGCGAGCCCGCTCCCAGGCTATCATCGAAGCTCTGCCCGTGGGTTTGTTTCTGACTGATGCCCAAGGGAAATTGCTGTTGGTCAATGATGTTGCTTATGATGTTTGTGGAGGGGAGGTTTATTTTGCATCTGACGCCAGCGATTATTCCTTTTACAAGTGCTGGTGGACAGACACGGGCGAAAAGCTCACTCCGGAAGATTTTCCGTTGATCCGCTCCCTCAAGGGTGAGATATATAAAAATGCCACTATAGATTTTGAACGCCTGAACGGCTACAGTATTACTTCCAGGCATGGTGCAAGAATAACTGTTGATACCAGCCCAGGCGGTACGACCTTCTTTACTCGATTCCCTCTACCATCATCTAATGTCATGGTTTAATCCACCAACTTTGATTCTGATAGCCTTTTTGGAGCTCTTTTAAGTGTTCTTTTTCAGCTAAAAAACGCTCCTTCATTTCCAGCAACCAACTCTTAAAGTGTTCATTCATCTCCTGGTCTGAAAAACGATCGTACCCTGAATCTGAAAAATCGGGGCTATAATTATTTTTCAGGATGCCTATTGATCCACATATTGGGCATTCCACCTGATTTTCATTAAGCAACCGGAAAAGATCAGATCCACAGACAGGACATTCCTGGTTTCCGCCATGATACTCAGGTTTATTGAAGAGTTCCCGCCCCAGAGCCTTTGCATAGTTAATATTTTCAGGGTTCAACAGGGATTCCCCTGGCAGAGTAGCATGAATCTGCCAACAGTCAACCAATTTCATTCTGAGTAGTTTTGGCATAACAATGCAGGCGGCTTTGCTATACCCCTCCCAGCCTTTGGTTCCGTAAGGGATTACAATAACACAGGGTTTTCCCTGCGTATCCTGGTAATGATTTTGTGCCCCCACCAGCCGATCCGTCAGCATTTTGTAATATCCGTGCGGCCCCAGAAAATATACTGGAACTCCAATAATAAGAGCATCTGCCTCTCTAATCTTTTCAATTATATAATTAAAATCATCCTGGACGGGACAAGCCTTATCATGCTGCAGACACACATAACAGGCCCTGCATGGTTTTATCTCCAGATCAGTCAGGCGAATTAGTTCCCGGTTGCATTCCTCCGGGATATTGCTCATGATTTCTTTTACCAAAATCTCACTGTTGCCCAGTTTTCTATTGGAGATAACTAATCCTAGAACCTTTTTCATGATTGATATTCCCTCCCGTACATTTTATGACCGACGTGTGCAGTCCAAGTCATTTGCAATAAATAAATTTTGGCGGAAGGGATTGATATCCCATTGCCGAGATGGCTTGTGATATTGACTGAAGACCAGGAGTTACCATCTGCTTGGATTTACCATGAGCCAGATATTTGCCATTATGGTCAGTAATAGTAGCTTCGGCTATACAGATACTTCTTCCTGCTTTTATCAGTTTCCCTTCAACTATAAGACGACCTTCTTTTATCGGCGCTAAATTATCGACACTAACATCAATTGAAATATAACCAACATTTTCTTCAATATCACAATAGATCGCCCAATATGTGGCAGTATCAATAAGCGAGGAATAAACACCTCCATGAATGCCTCCGAAGGGGTTAAGGTGTTTTCTTTCCAGATCAACCATAACCTTGGAATAGCCAAAACCCAACTCATAGACCTGCATAGACAGCAGTTGGAAGTAGGGTCCCTGGTTGATAAGGTCAAGGACTGATTTAATATGATCGGGATTAAGTAATCGCAAAATAAGTTCTCCTTAATGTAATTGGCGCACGAATGTTCACACAAAATACAAAAAATACCCCTTAGAAGATAATTGAGATATTCTTAATCGTTGATAACCAACAACCCGGTAGCTAATGTTTGATGGAAAGAGACGATCATTTATATCATTTATTCGTTGGATATAGCCTTAAGAACACCCTTTTTGTATAACAAGAATTTTTCAATGACTAATATGGAATTTGCGCCCTCGAGGGTCGGGTCAACATGATTTATTTGGGAGCAGGGATTGCCCCCACAGTGGTTACGTTATCCAAGACCCTATGGCTGATTAACAAGAAGGCTTAGCAAAAAATCT
>JAAYBS010000025.1 GCA_012718855.1 Syntrophomonadaceae bacterium | reverse complement strand
TGGCTTTGTTCTTTACAAGAACTGAGCCAGCTGATACGCTTTAAGATACATAGGGGAAATTATCCCCCTATAAGACCATCAATTTTTGATTACTGCTGAAGGATACACAAAATTATTTACACTACCTGCCGCGTAGTTCTTTGCAGGGGATAAATGTTCCGGTTGGTCGGATAGCGAATTTATAGATTACCGGATTTATTACGCTTACGTTGTTCAGCACGTATTTGTTTATCCTGCTTTCTTTGTTGGCGGCCTTCTTTGGAAAATACTGCCTGGTGTTTTTCCTGCTGACGACGACCTCCCAGAAAGGTGTTTTCCAGTCCTTTTTTTACTACCAGAGTATGTCCTTCATCAAACTGCAATGCTGCTGGCAGGTTGGATTCACCTGGAATAACTGAATATGAATGTTTTTTTATGAGTGGAGATTGCTTCAAGTATTGGCGTACTTCACTTTTTATTACCGAAAATCCTCGCTCACTATGATGCCCCTTCCCATGATTAATATCCAGCATATCGACCTGGTGCTCTAAACACCAGGTCAAACTATTTTCCAGCTTTTGTTTGGCTTCCAGTAAATTATGTCCATGCAAATTTAACTGCTCTATTTTCAAAAAATCTTCTCCTTTAACCCCACTGTATAATAAATTTTAACTTATTTATAAATAAATGACGAGTTGTATTATAAAAACAGGTCCTAAACGTCCTGGAAAAATTGTGATTGACAAGTTACTCCGCATGGGGAATTTTGTCCTGTAAAAAAATCTCTGCTAAAGAGGAATCTGGACGAAACTGGGCGAATAATCAATTAATGCTTACAAAAAATTTGGGACTCATATTGAGGTGAATAAATGATGGTTGGACCGCCGAATAAAAGTACCGGGGAGCATATACCCCATTCTATAGTTGTTATGCAAAAGGCATTAAATCAGTCAGAGCAGCCTTTTTTTATGGGATTACCGAACGGTAAAATAATATATGCCAATCAGGCCTTTATTGATATGTTGGGTTATCCTTCTGAATTAATAGATGAATTATCCTGGGACAATGATATTACCTTACTATCCTCAAATCAGGATGAAGAAACCAGTATTAAAAAGTTAATTCAAACCGGAGAAGAGCAGCAGTATAAAAAATATCTGGTAAAAAAGAATGGAGTTGTTTTTGAGGTACAAATTAATGCCTATAACCTTACAGAACCGGATTATGAACCGACGATAATTGCTTTTTTCATCAATAATACTATACGAGTATCAGAAATAACCACAGAAGAAGTTAACGAGATACAACATATAGATTATCAATATCTACTGGATAATATTAACCAGATATTCTATTCCTATGACCTGGAAGGGCGAATAACTTATGCCAATAAAAAATCAATTGATATTTTAGGTTTTAATCCCGAAGAAGCTATTGGTGTTCATCTATGGGAGTTTGTACCAGAACGTTATAGAGATAATTTTATAATGGAGCTTAATAAACGTTTTGCCAGTGGTAAAGCTGGTTCCTATTTGGCAACTGTTATTCATCGGGATGGTTCAGAAAGAGTTTTTAATTTAAAGGCTTCCCCTGTTATTAAACAGGGGAAAGTTGTAGGGGAAATGACTCTGGCAGAAGATGTTACCGAGTCACGCCGAATTATAAAAGAACTGAAGAAAAGCAATAAAACATTAAATCGCCTGAGCCAGGAATTAATTGCTGCCAATCAGCAATTAATTGCTACGGAAGAGGAATTGCGATTACAACTGGATGAAT
>JAAYBS010000231.1 GCA_012718855.1 Syntrophomonadaceae bacterium | reverse complement strand
TTCAAAAGGATAATAAGAACCTGACTGTAATTAAACCGGAGGATATAAAATGAATAAACCGGAGCTGGTTATGCCGGCAGGAGATTTGGAAAAATTACATACCGCGTTACTTTTTGGAGCTGATGCGGTTTATGCCGGAGGCAAAGAATTCAGCCTCCGGGCACATGCAGGAAATTTAACCCTTCAGGAAATTAATGAAGGGTTGATTTTTGCACATGCACTGGGTAAAAAAATTTATGTTACTGTAAATATTTTGGCCCATAACCGGGATTTAAAAGGTTTGCCGCCCTATTTGGAATCACTGCAGGAATTAGGAGTTGATGGGCTGATAATATCTGACCCCGGAGTGCTTGGAATGGCTCGGCGTTATGCACCGCAAATACCCATTACCATCAGTACACAGGCCAATGTGAGCAATTATGAGTCAGCATCATTTTATAAGGATTTGGGGGCTAAAAGAATAGTATTGGCCCGGGAGTTAACTTTGGAAGAAATTATAGAAATTAAAAAACGAACCGGTATAGAAGTGGAAATGTTTGTACACGGTGCCATGTGCGTATCCTATTCGGGACGCTGTTTGCTTTCTTATTATATGACGGGAAGAAATGCCAACGAGGGGGCCTGTGCCCACCCCTGCCGTTATCGTTATCAATTGCAGGAAGAAAAAAGGCCAGGTGAATATTTCCCCATTGAAGAAGATGAACGGGGCAGCTATATTCTTAATTCCCGGGACTTGTGTTTATTGCAGCACCTGCCAAGACTGATTGAAGCGGGGATAGACGCCTTTAAGCTTGAAGGCAGAATGAAGAGCCCGCTTTATGTTGCTGTGGTTGGCCAGGTATACCGTCAGGCGATTGATACTTATATGGCAAGACCGGGAGAGTTCATAGATGGGCAATTGCAATTATGGGAGTCTGAACTGAGACGCATTGCTACCCGCCCATACACAGATGGTTTTATTGATGGACCAGATCCCGGTTTACAGGATATTGACCACCAGACTAAAGGTGAACGGGACTATTTCTGCGGGGTAGTAAAAGGATATAACCAGGAATATAATTGTATTGTTATTGAGCAACGGGCTAATTTTGGACCCGGAGATGAACTGGAGTTACTGATACCTGGTGGCAGCGTAATACCTTTGAAATTTGACCGATTATATGATGAAAAAATGCAGGAGGTTGACCGGGCCCGTCATCCCCGTCAATTAATATATCTGCCCTGGGATTACCCGGTTGCCGAATTTTCAATCCTGCGAAGGAGGGGAATCTGATTAAGGGAAATGTATTGCTTAAAGTTTCTCCCCGGGACATTGATATGCTGACCAAAATTTTTGAAGCTTATGAATATCTGGGGGTAGTTTCCACCTTAAATCGCAGTGAAGGAATAGTGGTAATTCGGGGTACAGTGGATACGTATACAGATATAATTGAGATTCTACCCAACCTGCCTTTTTTTGTAGAGATATGTGAAGAAGAATAAAGACTCCCAACAGAGCCAAAGCTAAAAGAAACAGCTCAAAG
>JAAYBS010000230.1 GCA_012718855.1 Syntrophomonadaceae bacterium | reverse complement strand
GCATAGGAGTTAAAAAAGGTGACCGGGTAGTTCTAATGATGCCTAACATACCGCAATATGTGGTTGGTTTTCATGCCTGCCTGGCTATTGGAGCCATTCTGGTACCAACCAATTTTCAATATACACGTCATGAACTGCAACATACTTTCAGGGATAGCACTCCCAAGGTGGCTATTGTTCTGGCGGCTTTTTCCGGCAATGTTATCGATTTGCATGAGTCGGGCGATTATAAGTTTGAAAAGATACTGACGGTACAACTACAAAATATGCCTATGGAGGTTAAACCCTGTTCGGCGGCCATAGATTTTACGGAAGCCATTCAGAGCCTGGGAGATTTTTCGGAACCGGATGTAGAAGTCCTGCCTGAGGATTTGGCTATCTTGCAATATACGGGAGGAACTACCGGAGTATCCAAAGGTTGCTGTTTAAGTAACGCCAATGTTTTGGCTATGGCAATGCAGACTACTATGGCCATAAGCGCGAACTGCCCGCTTAATGATATTAAAACTCTGGCTGCCATACCGTTGTATCATATTTACGGAGAAAATACCAATCTTAATGTATGTCTGATTTCCGGCGGTTCCATGGTACTGGTACCTGACCCCACCAATCCTTTGAATATTCTGGAGGCGGTTAAAAAGCATAAGCCTACTGTATGGGCCAGTGTTCCAGCCATGATAATCGGTATAAATAATCATCCCGAAACCCCCAACTATGATATTGGTTCCATTAAAATAATAATTGGCGGTTCTTCCCCCATTGCTGTGGAAGCAATCAGAAAGTTTGAGGAACTGTCCGGTGGAATCATTATTGAAGGTTATGGTTTATCGGAATCGTCCAATGTTTTAACGGTAAATACCTTAAATAAAAGAAAAGTAGGTACAGTTGGAATACCTATGCCGGACGTAGATATACGGCTGGTTGATCTGGAAACCGGTACTGAAGATGTGCCCTTGGGTGAACCGGGCGAATTAATCGCCAAAGCACCGCAGATAATGTCCGGCTATTGGCGAAATCAGGAGGAAACTGATAATGCCATCCGGGACGGTTGGTTATATACCGGTGATATCGCCACCATGGACGAGGATGGTTTTGTAACCATTGTGGACCGAAAAAAAGATATGATCATCTGCTCAGGCTTCAATGTTTATCCACGCGATATTGATGAAGTTTTATATACCCATCCGAAAGTTTTGGAAACCTGCTGCATCGGCGTTCCAGATGAAAAACGCGGAGAGTCACCAAAAGCCTATGTAGTATTAAAAACGGGTGAAACTGCCACAGCGGAAGAGTTTATCACCTATTGTAAAGAAAAGTTAACCGGTTATAAAATCCCCAAGTATATAGAATTTATTGATGAATTGCCGCGTACACAGGTAGGCAAACCGGACCGAAAAGCACTAAAAGAGTTGGACAGAAAAAATGCCGGTTATTAAAGGGTTTTTTAAAGGGAAAGCATAGCTTTTGCCTATGCTTTCCTTCTCTTTAGCTCTCCTGTAAACTTATCTTTCCTGCCATATGGTTTTTTACTAATGGTGGCAGGTTGTAACCCTTTTTCATGCTTAAGAATAATTAAAAGTAACTTATATATGAAAGAGGGATAAAAATGAGTATCATCTATTCAACCGGTCCAGTTGAAAATGCTGCCGCCAATGCATCAGTCAGTACCTGGATTAAAGTTTTAAATAATCATCCTACCCAACAGGTACAGGTAGAGATAACCCTTTATAGTCTTAACGGAGCTAAGACGCCACTGGCAGATACTTCTTTTACAGTAAGCCCGCTGTCTTCAGAATATGATGTTTTGGATATTACCGATATACTGCAATACGAGGTTGAAATAAGATTAGATCATAATGAAGCTGTACTGGTTTCTGTATGGGGAAAAGATGCCAATGCCAATCTGGTCGCAGCCCATCGCTTTACTAATACTGAACTTCATTCTTTCACCACTGCGACAAATGTATCATCACCAACCAGAAGAGCATCCTCAAATAAATTCCGAAAGCGGCGCCGTACTTAGCAAGGAATATCGTATATTTAAAATATATATTTGTATCTGGAAAATTTTCCTCGAACAGTCTGATATATGATGATATGATTAAATCAACTGCTTAAATGTGACGGTATAATGCTATCATCTTTGCCTGCCGTCATATATCATTGAAAGGGATACGTTATTATGACCTCCAGTCCGGATGCTCAGTTAAATGATAACTTCTTTACTTTTACCATTTATATGGCCAAACGTATAGTGCCCATTATTATTGGTTGTATGTTGATAAATATTCCCTTCACACATGTTTTATGGTCTAATCATCTGCCAATCAGTCATACTTTGGTTGAATCTATTAGTGTATTTGTTGCTCTGCTTTCATTCATTATTATTTGGAACACCTATAATTACAATCCTGTTAATCTGCGCGTTATCGGGTTTGGTTTTCTATTTATTGCAATTTTTGACGTTCTGCATATTTTATCTTTTAACGATATCGGAATTATTTCTAATGGAACAATTGATCTAACCATACGTTACTGGATTATAGGGCGCCTGACTGAAGCAGTAGTTCTGTTTTTAGCAATTAATAACTTATATAAGGCTAAAATTTCCCGCT
>JAAYBS010000024.1 GCA_012718855.1 Syntrophomonadaceae bacterium | reverse complement strand
TCCCAATTTACTACTACTTCTGAACGATCGGTTACAATCCAGTGAACCGGCCAATCTGACCCGGTAGGAAAAATATTTTCTACTATCTGAAATTCATAACAAACTCCACATAAAAAGGCTTGTGGATTTACTCGCGGTAAAAAGCGGTCATAATAACCTTTACCATAACCCAGACGGAAGCCTTTATAATCAAAGACCAATCCTGGAGTTAAAACCACCTCAATTTTACTGGTGTCAAAAGGTTCACCCAACGGTTCACGAATTCCAAATGGGCCGGCAGCAGTATTCTCCCGGCCGGTATATTCAACTGCTACCATATTTCCTGCTTTTTCAACGCGGGGAAGAAGAATAGTACGTCCTTGTGCTTTCCATTTTTCCAGCAACGGCATAAGCCTGACTTCATTTTTAAAAGCTGCAAATCCCATTATGACCTGTGCTTTTTGCAGGGGTTGAAGCTGACTGACCCGGTCAGCAATCTGCTGACTATATTGAGTTACCTCTGCTAAAGTAAGCTGATTGCGTATTGCGGTCATTTTTCGGCGCATTTCCTGACGTTTTAAATTACTATCCGTCATTATATCTAACCTGCCTATTATTATAATAATGATGATTTTTTACTATACTTATATCGCCACCAGTAAATAACTGCTGCTATTAATAATAATCCCAGCGTGTAAACCTGTCCTATCGATAAAGGGCCGTAGAATATAATATTTTCCCGGAAATATTCGATAATAAAGCGATAAATGGAATAACCTATAAGATATAACAGGAATACCTCTCCATCAAACCGGCGTCGGGGATAAAACCAAATCAGGAACAAAAATAGCATGAAATTAAGCAATGAGCTATATAATTGCGTAGGATGACGGGTTAAGGCGTCCACATAAGGGAATACTACACCACAGGCTGAATTAGTCTCCTGTCCATAACAACAACCGGCCAAAAAACAACCAATACGAACTATGGCATAACTTAAGGCCAGAAAAGGTGCAAATATATCACTGATTTTCCAAAACTCCAGTTTATATTTGCGCATATATAAGAAAAAGACTATAAAGCCGCCCAAAAAGCCTCCATACCATATCATACCGGATATGCCACCGGAAGGTATTAAAGTAGCCAGCGGATCTAACAGAAATTCCTGCCACTCATATATTATCAGGTAAGCCAATCGCGACCCAATTACACCTGCCAGAGCTGATAATACTACTAATTCGACAACTATGTCGTCATTATAGCCTTGCTTTTTAAATAATCGTGATATTCCCCAAATTGACAATAAAATGGCTATTAGCATCATGAAGCCCCAGGAGTTTATTTGGAACTTTCCAATTTTTATCAGTACGGGATACACCTTATCACTCCTTTATTAGCGGTTATCCACAAACTTAAAATATAGTGTTTCCGGACTCTTTTGTTCAGATAGGACCCCAAATATTTAATCAAAGGTCAGCAAATATAGAAATACTAATTATCAACAGACTTATCCACATTATCCACAGATACTTTTCACCAGGACATTAGACTCGCGTGGGCATTAATATCCAGGGGAGAAAAATCACCTTTTTGGTAGCTATAATAGGCATTACCGGCTATCATAGCTGCATTGTCAGTACATAATTGCAGAGAAGGATAATAAACTGAAACCCCAATTTCTTTTCCGCGTTTTTTCATCAAATTTCGTAATTCCTGATTTGCAGCAACCCCACCAGCTATTAGAATATTCCTGGCTGAATACTGATTAGCCGCACTTATAGTTTTTTCCACTAAGACTTCTACCAGAGCCGCCTGAAATTCCGCTGCCATATCATAAACTGTTCCCGGTTGGCCTTGTTCAATCTTACGCCATTGATTCATAGCTGCAGTTTTTAAACCGCTGAAACTAAATTCGTAATCATTACGGTCCAAAAAAACCCGGGGCAATGTAATGACTCCGGCTTGTCCCTTTTCAGCAGCCTTTTGCACCGCCGGTCCACCTGGATAACCTAATCCTAAAAAACGGGCGACTTTATCAAAGGCTTCCCCGGCAGCATCATCTCGGGTACTGCCAATCTCTTCATAATCTCCGGGTGACGTCATTAAGAGCAGACTGGTATGCCCGCCTGAGACCACCAGGCAGACGGCCGGAAATTCAATTTCCGGATGTTCCAAAAAATTTGAATATATATGTCCCTGTAAATGATTGACGGCAATCAATGGTTTACCCAGCGCATAAGCAAAAGCCTTGGCAAAAGAAAGACCCACCAGCAAGGCTCCGATTAAACCAGGACGATTGGTAACTGCCACTGCATCGATATCCGAATAATTAAGGGCTGCTTCCTTAAAAGCCTGATCCACTACCAGAGCAATCGTTTCCACATGCTTGCGGGAAGCTACCTCCGGTACTACTCCTCCAAACTGACGATGAATGTCAATCTGTGAGTAAATCAGGTTGGATAAAACCTGCTGACCATTACGGACTATAGCTGCGGCAGTTTCATCACAGGAAGATTCAATTCCTAAAATAGTTACATCTCTCATGTTATCCTCTTTTTAATTTACATTTCTAAAATAGATATTTGGTCATAATTAAGGCATCTTCACCATTATCTGAATAATAGGCCTCTCTGATTCCGGTTTTTATATAACCTAATTTTTCGTACATGGTCAACGCTGATATGTTAGTTGGCCGTACTTCCAATAAGATACGCAGGGCCTTTTTACTACGGGCAATTTTTTCAATTTCCTGCATAAGCATGGTACCCAGACCTTTATTCCTAAATGATTTACCAACCGCTATATTAGTAATATGAGCATCTTCAAATACTATCCATGCTCCCACATAACCTGCAATATCACCTTCACAATCACAAACCAGATAATTGGCAAATTGATTAATCAATTCGCCTCTATAAGAATCCCTTGACCAGGGTAATGTAAATGACTCTTGTTCAATTTTCATTATGGCATCAAGGTCCTGCTCAGTCATACGGCGCACCAGATAGTCCGTGTTAAGCATTATATCTCTCCTATTCCCAAACGTGTCTGAGCCTCTGATAATCTAAGATAGACCGGGCGCAGGCTAAAGACATCCTCGAATTCCTGCCGTTTATATTTTTGCACTGCCAGACTGCCCAGACAGGCAGCCCGGGGCAATTTATACTGCATCGGAAGCGGCAATAAATCATCTCCAAACTCCTGCATAAAATATTGCTCGTAGGGTTCTGCCCCATCTCCCAGCAATATCAATTTATCCCGATTGTGCTGACTCATTAAATCGTGCGCCATTGCCGTTACGGCTGCCGGTGAGCAGGCAGTTTCTTCACTCAGAATCTGCGGATAGGCACTCTGAACATCATAAAAGGCAGCATACACTTCCTGTTTGCGCGCATCCAGCAAAGCCCCCACCAGACAGGAACTATAGCAAACATTATGGGCTAACACTTCCAATGTAGATATGGTAATTAACGGCTTGCTGGTGGCAAGTGCCAAACCTTTAGCGGCTGCCAGACCAATCCTTAGTCCCGTAAATGAACCGGGGCCAATAGTTACTGCTATAGCCTGCAAATCAGAGACGGTACAATCGCATCTGCTTAAAACCTGGTCAACCATAGGCATCAAAGTCTGGGAATGAGTCTTTTTATAATTCACCCATTCCTCACATAAAACCTTATTCTCATCAACCAAAGCTACTCCAGCTACCGGAGTAGCACTATCAATTGCCAAAATGCGCATCAGACATAAGCTCCTCTATCAACCGGCAGTATTTCTCCCCCTGCCCGGTTATTATTACCCGGCGCTCCCGGTCATAATCATCTGCCATCAACTCAATCTTTATTTGCAAGGCCTCCCGGGGCAGTTCTTCCCCAGCTATCTCCGGCCATTCTATCATACTTATACCGCCTCTTCCCAGATAATCCTGCAAGCCCAGTTCCTCAATTTCTCCCGGTCCTAAACGATAAAAATCAAAATGAAATACCGGCGGATGGGAGGAATATAGATTCATGAGGGTAAAAGTAGGACTGGTAACCTTGTCCTGATAATTCAGTCCCCGCATTATCCCCCGCACCAGGGTAGTTTTGCCGGCTCCCAATTCTCCGGATAAATAAATTATCTCATCGCCCTTTAGATGTTTAGCAATCAATATTCCCAGGCGGTTCATTTCTTCTTCGTTATAAATTAACAGCTCCAAACTGCAGCTCACTCCTGTTATTTATTATCAAGTGAGGCGAAAGCCTGCCGGATTAACTTGAAGTCTTCCCAGACAGGACGCTTGTAATTTTGATTACGCAGCAAAGCGGCCGGATGAAAAGTCCCCATAATCATAATATCCTGCCGGTTAAACCACTTGCCTCTAACCTGAGTAATCCTGGCTTTGGGGTCAATTACTGTCTGGGTAGCCAGAGAACCCAGACATACAATTATTTTTGGCTGTATAATACGAATTTGGGCTTCCAGATAATTTCGGCACTTCTGCACTTCATCCGGGCGCGGCAGACGATTCTCCGGTGGACGACACTTGACCACATTGGCTATGTAAACATCCTGTCGTTCAAAATCAGCCGCAGCCAGAATTTTATCCAATAACTGTCCGGCACGACCAACAAAAGGCACTCCCTGAATATCCTCGTCTTTGCCCGGACCTTCTCCGATAAACATTATTCTGGAGCGGGTATTGCCCGAACCAAACACTACCTGCTGGCAGTTTTCCCGTAAACCACACCAATTACACCCGGCAGCCTTCTGCCGCAACATTTCAAAATCAATTATCTCCGGAAAGGATTCATCATACTTTACGCCGGGTAAAAGTGGTATTGGGGGTGATTCTATTTTCTTTGTGGCTTCAGGCGGATTTTCAGCCTTTTTCTCAGGTATATCAAACAACCCCGGTTGCTCAGTCATTTTCTCCCCTCCAGACTCATTATAATAATACAATATTATCGGCAATTTTAACCATTATATATCACATTTCATTCATTTTCGAATTTATAAGTTCCTCCTCAAATCACATG
>JAAYBS010000023.1 GCA_012718855.1 Syntrophomonadaceae bacterium | reverse complement strand
TCTTCCATCCGGAGAAATACCACTAATAATCAGACCTGCCTGTTGTAATTGTTCCCGATAATCATTATTTATCTCATAACGATGCCGGTGTCTTTCTTCAACCTGCTCACACTGGTATACCTGGTGTGATTTACTTCCTGTCGCTATCTGACAGGGATATGCTCCCAGACGCATCGTTCCGCCTTTATTTTCAATATTTTCCTGGTCAGGCATCAGGTGCACTACCGGATAAGGTGTATCCGGAACAAATTCTGCACTGTTGGCTCCGGTCAATCCCGCTACATTCCGGGCAACTTCTATCACTGCACACTGCATTCCCAGACAAATGCCTAAAAAGGGGATCTCATTTTCACGGGCATAGCGGGCAGTTATAATCTTACCTTCAATACCTCGCTCACCAAAACCTCCGGGAACCAGTATGGCATCAACATCTCCCAGCAGCGCCCCGGCATTTGCCTCCTCAATTTGTTCAGCACAAATCCAGTTGATCTCAACCTCACAATTATATTTAAAACCGGCATGCTTCAAGGCTTCGACAATACTGATATAAGCATCGGGCAGTTCTACATATTTACCCACCAAAGCAATGGTAATCCTGTAATCTAGATTATGTATTCTATCTACAAGTTCTTCCCATTCAGCTAAATCTGCCTGATGGTTGTCAAGGCCCAGGCGATTTATTACTTCCCTGTCCAACCCTTCATCAGCCAGCATCAAAGGCACTTCATATATGGATTCAGCATCCATTAACTGAACAACTGCCTTACGGTCAACATCACAAAACAGTGCCATTTTGGCCCGTAAATCTTCAGATAATTCTTTCTCCGTGCGACATACTAAAATATCCGGTTGAATACCTATACTTCTCAGTTCCTTTACACTATGCTGCGTAGGTTTGGTTTTTAATTCACCAGCCGTTTTTATATGTGGAACCAGGGTTACATGAATATAAAGCACCCGTTCTTTGCCCAAATCAAATTTTAACTGACGAATTGCTTCGAGAAACGGTAATGATTCAATATCGCCTACCGTACCTCCAATTTCAGTTATAACTACATCAGGATTACTTTGCCGTTCCAGCATGGTAATCCGTTCTTTAATTTCATTAGTTATATGCGGAATAACTTGTACGGTTTGTCCCAGATATTCCCCCCGTCTTTCCTTATCCAGTACCGCCTGATAAATTCTGCCGGTAGTACAATTGGAATAACGGGTCATGTTTTCATCTACAAATCTTTCATAGTGCCCTACATCCAGGTCAGTTTCCGCTCCATCATTAGTCACAAATACTTCCCCATGCTGATAAGGACTCATTGTTCCAGGGTCTACGTTTATATAAGGATCAAACTTTTGTAATGCTACTTTTAATCCACGACTTTTTAATAACCGTCCCAGAGAAGCAGCTGTAATTCCCTTACCCAGTGATGATACTACGCCTCCGGTTATAAAAATGTACTTTGTCAAAATAAGCTCCTCTCTTTCCCTTGCCTGCCCTGTATAAAATAATTCTTCTTATAGCTTAACTAGTTCGAGTTATATAATCCAGTACAATTATTTGTAAAGATTCACTTATTTCTGTCCGATTAATTTCCAAATATGGTAACTTGATCACCTGGTTATATTTACAGGTAAATGCTTCTACCGGTGCTAGTTTAAAAGATAAATGGGGAGTCTGGAAATGCATGGGGATTACAATTTTGGGGTTTAATTGCTGAACAATCTTAAAAGCATCTTCGGCATCGAGGGTATAAGTCCCCCCTACCGGCGTTAATAAAATATCCACCCGACCAATTTGGGCAATTAATTCTTTATCCGGTAGAGTACCCTGGTCACCCAGATGAACCAGACTGATATCTTCAGCCATAATTTTATAAATAGTGTTATTACCCCGGTCAGCTCCTTTATTTTTATCATGGTAGGAACTGAAGCCGGTAATAGTAATTCCCGGGAAGTTAAATGGACCGGTTTCTTTTTTAATTATCTGTGGATTACCCTTTAAGACATGCACCGCATTATGATCCCAATGATCGTGACTCACGGTGGCTATATCTACTGGTTGTTGCCAGGGAGTATAGCCGCTTCGTTCATCAAAGGGATCAGTAATAATAGTCTTTTCTGCGGTTTTAATAATAAAAGAAGCATGCCCCAGCCAAGAAATAATCATAATTCTATCCTTTTTGGTTGACTCGATTCAAATCAAAAAACCAGTAACCTTCACCCTGATAAACCAGGCGGTTATCAAGATTTAATCTGGTATACATCGAAGTTAGAGCTGTATTGTCTTTTTTGCGATTCATGCGATCGCTGATAGTTTCCAATAGCTCCTTATAGAACATAGCTTCTCCGTTTTCGGCCAGTATCTCTACTGCCCAATCAGCCTCACTTTTCTTTCCGATTTGCATAATATATCCCTCCAGTTACATTTGTTCCGGGGCACTTACCCCCAGTACGCATAAAGCATTTTTAATCGTAATCCGCGTAACACTCATTAGCAACAATCTGGCCTCCTGTAAAGCCTGGTCATCGTTGATAACCCGATGATGATTGTAAAAACTATGAAACAGTCCGGCCAGGTCCATTACATAACGGGCAATCCGATGAGGGGCCATGGTCCGGGCCGCAACATTTATTTCTTCCGGAAAATCAGCGATCTTTCTCAGCAGATCCAATTCCTCCGGTTCCTTTAACAACGCAGAATTAATTTGTTCAACTGGCGGCATGGAAATACCGGCTGCCTCTGCCTGACGAAATATACTGCAAATCCTGGCATGAGCATATTGTACATAATAAACCGGATTGTCCTGGTTTTGTTGTTTGGCCAATTCCAGGTCAAAATCCAGATGACTGTCCGGATTACGCATGACAAATATAAAACGGGCTGCATCCCGGCCAACTTCTTCAATTAATTCGTCCAGGGATACAGTAGTACCCGTACGTTTAGACATTCTGACCACATTACCCGACCGTAGCAGTCTCACTAATTGCATAAGCAAAATATCCAGCTGGTCAGGATTATAGCCCAGAGCTTGAATTGCTCCTTTCATACGGGCTATATGACCATGGTGATCAGCTCCCCAGACATTAATTACCCAATCAAATCCTCGTTCAAACTTATCTTTATGATAAGCAATATCAGCTGCAAAATAAGTGGGTAAACCATTGGCCCGTTTTAAAACCTCATCTTTTTCATCACCAAATCGGGTTGATTTAAACCACAAAGCACCATCCTTTTCATAAACATAGTCTTCTCTTTCCAGTTCAGCTATAACCTCATCAATTTTTCCTGCCTGGTGCAAAGTTTTTTCACTAAACCAGACATCATAATTAATACCGAATTCCTGCAAAGTCTTGGCTATATAAGTTACTTTTTCCTGCAAAGCCTCTTCTACCAGGCAGCGGCGGCGTTCTTCCGATGATAAAGCCACCCAATCCTTGCCATAGCGACTGATAATCCCTTTTACGGTATCAATTACATCCTGACCGGCATAACCGTTTTCCGGAAACTTGACATCATGACCAGTTAATTGCAAATATCTGGCTTCCAGGGACTCAGCAAAAATCTCAATCTGGTTGCCGGCATCATTAATATAAAATTCTCTTTCAACATCATAACCGGCTAAATGTAAAATATTGGCCAAACTATCGCCAATGGCCCCACCGCGGGCATTGCCCATATGTAAGTTACCGGTAGGATTGGCACTGACAAATTCAACCTGGACTTTTTTATTTTGCTTCTGGTTTAGCCCGTATTCATTCCCCATGGTTTGTACCAAATTAGGAATACCGTACAACCAACTATTATCAAAATAGAAGTTTATAAACCCGGCACCGGCAATATCTACCTGCTTAAAACCGGACTGATTAACTGGAATTTGAGCAACAATAATCTCGGCAATTTTTCGAGGCGGCATTTTGGCCTGGCGGGCTAATAACATGGCCACATTGGTAGCAAAATCACCATGCTCTTTCTCACGCGGTACTTCGATCACAAAATCAGGTACGGTGGAAAATTCCAGCAGATTATCTTTTTTTGCCTTTTCCAGGGCAGCAATTATCGTATTATACAGAGAATCCCGCAAACTTTGTATGGGGTTCATATTAACCTCCTAATTGTATGCTGTTACAGTTTGATACTTTCCTAAAAAATATCCTACCACTATCCCGTAAAATAATCCAAATACTAATAAAACCACTCGTTAAAATAATACTCCATATCGCGGCCGGCCTCTTCACGAATAGTATCCAGCAAATTACTGCTGTTAGCTATTTTAAACTGATAATCAGTATAATAACGCTGCAATACTCTATTTACCTTTTCTTTACCCAATTCTTTTTCGAGGCCAAACCAGAAAGATTCTCCTCCGGTATAGGCGGTATGATAATATTCACGCGTGGAATACATATCACTTAATTCCCGGGCCAGATTAACCGGTTCTTCAACGGGGGGTGTAATTTTATTCCCTTTTACCTCTTCCAAATACTTATACGCTCCCCAGTTAGCCAAACCCTCGTCCAGCCACGGTTCTCTGATTTGATCATTACCTACTACCCCATACCACCATTGGTGTGCAATCTCATGGGCCAAAATAAATTCACTGCGCTGCTGATTGGCTGTTGAGCCCAGAAATGCATCCTGTAAAAATATCAGCCCTGAATACTCCATACCATGAAAACCCTTCATTGGTACAAAGGCGATTTTAAACTCCTTATAGGGATAAGGCCCCCAGGTCCTGGAATAATAATCAATTATACCGGCAGCCTGCTGCAAAACTGACTCCATTTGTTTTTCATGGCCAGGCGGACTTACTACAGTTATAAGCAAGTCATCATATTGTTCATACATTCCGTTGTAATCATACATGATTCCCAAACAAAAATCACGTGCGTTTTCAGCTGCAATCAAATAATCATGTCGTCCGGTATCTTCAGCATTTCTATCAATAACAGCACCAGTTGATACTATACCATAGTTGTCCGGAACATTTATTCCTACCAGGTAGTCGGCACTATGAAAACAAAAAGGGTCCCCAAAGACAGAATTATATGAGGAAAGCCAGCCTTTGTTGTCTGCTACATTTAACAGCGGATAAAAATTACCCAGCATAAAAACTTTATCACTGTAGCCAAAGCGATACTCTACTTTTGGTACATGCGTACGCCATTTCATTTCCACGCGTAAATCCTGGTCTTTTTTTACCGGTTCAGGAATCATTACCTGCATGGATACGCCCTCTTTACTATACTCTGCCATTTTACCATTAATCATTATACCGTCAATGTCGATCCAGCCCGGGTCAAAACCGGCATAATAAGCCGGATCAGGTGCCGGACTGCTGCCGGCCTGTCTAAAGGCATCCGGATAAATGGTAAATAGTAAGTCAGACAATACCCGACCGGAGGTATTAACGGTAGTCAATATAGTAGTTCCGTAGATGGTACGACTATTAATATCCAGATACAAACTCATTTGGTAAACAGTTTTTCCCGGTGCCGGAAAGGTATTTTCTTCTTGCAGGATGGGCTTATCGGTAGGTTGGTTAGCCTCCACCCCAACCTTCTTGTATTGATTGGCATATATAAAATAGGCGGCACAAAGGACGCCTATTATAACAACTATTAAAACCAGCTTGTTTTTTCCCATCTCTTTATTCACCCGTTTCTGCTGCAACATTTTTTAAAGTACATTACTAATGAAATGGTCTTGCTGTAATTCCTTTTCCAAATAGTACAGAAATTTTATTACCAGAGCTGAGGCTTCAGCTCGTGAGATTGGCTGGTTGGGATTAATTCGGTTACTTGCATCACCTGATACCAGGCCAGTATTCCAGGCCACATATATACTATCTTTAGCCCAATTGGGAATATCAGCATCATCAACAAAAGGAGTTGCAAACCCCGGGGAAGGAGCACGAGTCTCCCAGCCCAGTGCTTTTATCACTATAGTAATAGCCTGCGCCCGGGTCAGGGGGCTTTGGGGCATAAATAAATCCGCTGAAACCCCGCTGGTTATTCCCCGATTAACTCCTTCTTTTACAAAACTATAATCCGGATGAGTAACGGGAATATCACGGAAAATTGCGGTTTCTGTATTTTTACCTCTACTGGTTCGGCTGGACTTGGGTGGTTCTGAAATTCTGATTTGAGCACCTTTTACTACCGCTCTGATGAAATCAATTCTGGTCATCGGTGCATCAGGTACGAAAAAGGCCGGTACTCCTTCGAAAATATCCAGGGCATATAACTTCTGTATATCCTCTTCGGCCCAATGACCGCCAATATCCCTGAATTTTGGAACTACCATGCGTTCAATGCGCGGTAAAAACTCCTGGGTTAAATCAATATTACCCCGCAGGGCTTTTCCACTGACCAGCGGCAGATTATAGCTATATTCCGAATACATATCCCGATTGGTAGTACGGGTATGGGCATGCTCAAAACTGGTTAAGTTCGGTGTATGCGGAGTATAAATCAAAGACCTGGTTTGGCTGTCTACCGAAGAAATATCTACTACACCCTGATTATTGGTGATATTTGGTCCTGACCAGTCAATTATCTGTTCGATTTGCTGCTTTTCCGTACTGCCCCAAAAATTATGGTAACCAATAGTATTACCGGTAATATCTATTACTACCTTGCCTTCATCCTTATTTATCGAATAAGTTTTACGGGCTTTAAAGGACCCGGCGTGATAATCCGAGGCGGGACGATTATCAATAATATCCGATTTGGAAAACTGGTAATCTTCTAATTTATAACGATTTTTATCAACTTCAATTTGTTCTTTAAACTTTTTCACCGTAGTTTGTGAAGTAGTCTGGCCTTTATCCTCATGGGGATATAATGCGGTTTCATAGGTGATATTGCGTGACAGCTCCACCGGCTTTCCATTACTGTCAACGCCTTCCAGGGTAACTTTGTAGACGGTGGTTATCTTGTCGGTCTTACTGGTAGTTTTAATACTGACATTCTTGCCACTGCCGGTAACCACTACCGGTTCCCCGGAAATAAAAACCACTTCTTCATAATCAAACTCGTTGTTTACCCCGCCACTGAAATCAGGCGGCACTGCCAATGAATAGGATACATTGGTGACCAGGAACAATCCGATCATGATTATACAAAAAAGTTTTTTCATAACTGCCTCCAATTATCTGCACTTATTATTTAACAATAACTACCCGGGCCTGGAAATCATCCCGTACTACATACAAGCGGTCCCCGGTTTTTAAATCTTCAGGTTGGATCATATGTCCGTCTTTAAGAATCATGGACTTCAATAATCCCATACGCACCGGACTGCTTTTAGGCATCCACGACTGCTTATGGGCACTCCAATCACTGGCATCACCCAAATTTAACGCCCATCCTACCAGGCTGTCATCCGCAATCGAAACTACCCGGCCGCTGGTAACCCGTTGCTTCAGTAAAGAGTCCATGGTCTTTTGCAGAGTTATAGCACAAATACGGTCTCCGTCAGTATAAACATAAGCATACCATTTCTTCAGATTATTCTCTTTGCTGCGTTCACTATCCTCATCTACTGCATAATCTCCGGCCAGTAATTCCGTGGTAGTCAGGCGGCGCCCGTTATCCAAATCCAGAATATTGGTATCCTCGTCATAAAATAGTTCTTTTTCACTGTCCAGGGCTTCCCATTCATGTTGATTCAGCAGGAATAAATCTTCCAGCCATAAACGGTCGTCTACAATCTGCTCTACACGCCCGGCATAAACATAATTCTGACCCAAAGTGGAATGATTAATATCTACATTATTGATATAAATAATATTGGCGATGCGATTGGAACCTCGGTTATCGGCAATGATAAAGGCATCATCATTGGGACTGAGTATATACTGATCCTGCAGGCGACCATTTTTTATTATGATACTGCCGGCATTAAAGCTTAAGTTGCGGTTGCTGGCCAGTTCAAAGGAATCCGTATACCAGTTGACGGTAGTAATTTTATCAGTAAACGCTGATTCGGTACCGCTTTTTATTACCAACCGGTCAATTGACTCTTTGCCCATAAGATTCTTGATTACCATATATATAGTCTGATTACGATAATTTTTTATATTATGCGGCTTGATCACCTGTCCGGCATAATAAACCTTCAACTGGTCATTATAAGGAACTTTCATGCCGGGACTGATATCAACCCAGCCTCCATTGTGAAAAGCCTGAACATTCTGTAGTTGCATGGCATTGCTGTATCTATCCACTGACCCCAGCCTGGCCCGATACAAATCCTTTACCAGGATTGAGTCACCTTCGACTTCCATGCGTCCTATCATATCCGTATAAATATCATCGAAATACACCCTGACTTTATCACCGGTGTACAAGCTGGAGGCAGTGACAATTTCACCTTTACGCATTATAATGGCGGCAGGAGACAGGTAATAATTAACCTGACTGCCATTTCCCATGGTAATGGTGATCTGTTCGCTATCAATCATGGCTATGGTACCTTTACGCATCTTGCTTCCGGGAGTAATATAACCCAGATTAGCTGTTGACCAGGCTTCCAGAGACATCAACTGCCGGCCCTGAATTACTCCGTACACTTCCATGCCGACATGAAAATCTTTCATCCTGACCGGGCGTTGATCAATTAGATAAGTTGCATCAGGATGCAAGGTTAATTTGAACCGGCTCCCCTGATAAGTTTCAATTTCAGCCGTGGGACCCTGTTCCTGACCATCGCCTGGATTTACTGCCAGCAGGTATCCCTCGATAAATCCCTGCGTAAACGGGTTGGTTTCGACCGCATACAAAAAGGCTCCCGAACCCAGCAACAGACCTATAACCATGATTATCCCCAGTACTTTTTTCATAACTACCTCCTGCTTCCCATCACTGAATAAAGCCCGGTGCGGTTAATTGCCCCGGCACCAGCCGGCAGACCTGCCGTTCCGGTATCAAGGTCCGTCCATTGACCGGAAACCAGATCATAACGCTGTAATTTAGCCTGGTTTAATCGACGCCATTCGGCTTTTTGCTTATCATAATCCAATATCAAGGACAGCTTTCCACCCAGATAACTGAAATCGCTTTGTTCTTTACCCCTGTAGAATAAAGCGTTTAGCTGATATACCGGTGACAGGATATTTCCCGATGCAGTTCCCGGGTTACCCCTGTAGGGACTGATGCTGAACTTGACTCCGGCATCCTCACGATTACGATTCTCGCTGACCCGGGAGGTGTTAAAAACTACCGGATTAAAACGTAAATTAAAATCGCGTCCCTTTACTTCAATTTCCGGTGGCCTGGAGCTGGAAATCACACTGGCCGGAAGATGAATTACTGCTTCGCTAGCCCCGGCCAGAGCGTCACGGGTCAGATCTATTACTATGGGTTTGCTGCTAAAATCTCTACTGCCTATAGTAACCCAGGCAGAATTGCCCAGCTTTTGCATCACGGTTTTTTCGCCCGGTTTGCCATCCAGATCGGGAATTCCTACTTTTCCGCCGGTTCTGACCTGATTGCTTTCGGCTGATGGCTTGGAAGAGCCAAAATTCCCCACTGCTTTTATAATAAACTTATAACGCGTATAGGGTTTGATATCCTGTAACAACCAGGCAGTTAAGTGGGTTGAACCCACAAAATTAACCTGATCTTCTTCAACCACATATATTTCATATTGGGTGGCGCCGGTAACCGGATTCCAGTTAACTTTAATCGCCCGATCAGTATGGTAATAACTGTCATACAAAATTTCCGCCCAGACTTTACCAGCCGGTGCACCAATTTCCGGCAACCCGAACATAATATCCTCAAAAGGAAGGCTGGCACCCTGATCCGGGTTAACAACGATTAAACCTTTCATGTCCAGCTTTCCACTCGGGGTAGTCAGAGTCAGAGTTTCCGAATCAATAAACTTGGCTGCAACTTCAATTCCTGACTGCAATATATAAGGATCCAGCACCTGACTGCTGTATTTATCTTCCGTTTTGGTCTTAACCCGATAAATGACTTTGCCGCTGCTGTTTTCTGCTGCTGGAGCAATAACCGGCATAAACACTACCCGGGCACCTTCCATAAAACCCGAACCCTTAAGCTTGATTTCCTGATTGCCTTCAACAGAAATTACGGTTATTCTTGTATTTTCAGTTGGGTCGGTCGCATCAACCACTGCGGTTACCTGAGGTGAACTAATATAGGTAAAGGAGCCCATCGGGTCAGTTGTTTCTCCATCGGGATTTTCCACTCTTACCGTGAGATTTCCGGGGCTGTTCACCGGAGTCATCGCATAAATCGTCTTGTAATCAACTACCTGAACGCCGGTAGCTTCCTGTCCGCCAAATTTAACTGATAGTTTTTCGCCCTCATAACCTTCAATAGTTGCTCTAAAGTCCAACCCCTCTATCTTTACCCGGGTTCCCCCTGATACCGGTCCCATCGACGGAATAACTGCGGTAATCTGCGGCAGGGTTTCGCCCTTGGTAAACTGCAGATAAATCTTGTCGGCGTCCAACTTTGAAACTGGTTCATCGGAACTGGCAGTACCCCCGTCTTCATTCATAACTACCACCCGATGTAATTTACCAACTTCACTCTCAGCTATATCCGGCATTATAAAAGTAAGTTTATTCGGTAAAGTATAACTGATGCTGCTGCTATCGAGATTTATAATACTGCCAATCTGTATGCGGGCGTTTTCCCGGAAATCCTCCCCAAAAATGCTTACTTCACTCTTGCCTTTATAGTTCATGCGGACAACTTTTACCTGACGGCCATCAATAGTCATATTCTGCGGATAACGTCCGTCACGGGCAATATTGGTAATCTGCGGTTTGCTATCCGGATTTTTATAAATAAATTTACTGCTGGCCATGGCCCCATCAGGATTTATTAAAGTTAAGGCTACCTCTCCTACTGTATAATAGGTAGGGGTCATTACCTCCATTTGTTCTGAACTTATCAAATTAGATTCAGTTGCATAACCCCGGTCTACACGCAGGCGATTACCAGGGTCCTGTACCACTTGAATCTTTACCAGTTCATAACCAGGGTATGAATTTCCTTCAGCATCCTGCAATAGAGCCAGATTGATAAACCGCTCCTGTCCATCAAATCCGCTAAAAGTACGCTGGTAAGATACCTGTTGACTTGGGGCCAGGTTCAGCGTAATACTCTGATGATTAGCATCATAATCCGCCTTCAGATAACCGGTTACCTGCAAATTTGGTACTCTTCCCCCCACTATATCGGCAGTTGCACTAAGATTTCCAAACCGCAGCAACGGCCTTTCTTCGGTAACCGTAGTTCCATCCGGTTGTAATAAATTGATACGGGCGGGGTTAAAACCACTGCCGTGAATTTCCACATTTTCGCCACCCTGTTTTTTGCCTACATCGGGAATAACTTTCGTAATCAGCGGTTTGGAAGTTGAATAAATAAACGGTTTATTATTGGAAATACCATAATCATTATTTACCACATAAACCTGAACGGTCCCGGCACTGCCGGAAGGAGTATTTATACCAATAAACCCGTTGCCAAAATCCAGTACGTTTGCCAGGGAGTTTCCAAAATATACCTGAGGCAAGATCTTTTTATCATCCTCGCTTATTTCTGATATATTGGAAAACGAGCGTAAATCAGTCCATTCTCCATCACCATTCAGATCATTTAGCAGGATATCAACACCTTCATCGTATTTAAAATTGGCATTTACATCTTTATAAGGTTCATAATAACGGAAATCCCGCCCGATAATTTGTACATATTCACCTCCGGCAGCTGAGCCGCCTGTTTTTGTCAGCTGATCAATTATAGGTTGACTGGTGGGCACCAAATAAATAAAACCATTATCAATGCCTGTACTTCCACCATCCGAAGGATTAACCACCACTACCGGAACGGCCTTGCTGTCCACTCCCCATTCCTTGCGTAAATCACCCGGATAAGCCGGTACTTTTATGCGCACACTCTTGCCATCGGGGCTTACATAAGTATCGGCTGCAGCAACTTCGATTCCATTAATAAAAACCCGGGTTTTAATGGTACCGGTATCTTCAAAGTTTTCACCTTTAATTTCAATAAAATATCCTCCACTGGTTGAACCCTGATTAGGTTCAATTTCGTCTATAACGGGTATCCGCTGCGGACTGCGGTAAAACTTGAATGCATCCTTCAGGGTTACACGTTTGGTATCGGGGTTAACTACGGTAACATCGTACAACCCCTGTACCCCAAGATCAGGAACTGTAACCAGAATTCGTTTGCCGCCATCCACTACGCGAGTACGATTTCCAGTTATCAGCTTACTGTTAGGGTCAATATAATAGGAGGTCTTAAGGGTCAGCATCGTAGTGCCTAAAGTTACATTGTTGTTCCCTACTGAAATATCGTATGTCTGTCCACCGGTAGCCTCAGCCTTTATGCCTGTACCTACAACTGACAGAGTATACTCCGTAATACCATCGGTAAGAATTGTTTGTCCGCTGGCGTTTGGTTTTAAAATATAAAACTTTCCGGCCGCTTCATCTTTGAGCAATACGCTGTACCAGGCATCATCTAAAACCACCTGCCCCGACGAGATACGTAAAATCTCACGTTCGTCCGGAGCGCTGTAGTTTTGCAGAGCAATATTATTCGTATTAGGTTGATAATAATAGTTGTTAACATCCTGATCACCCAGCAAAACCCGGGCACCTATCAAACGGTAAATGCCAATACCTTCTTCGCTGCTGGTCGGGTCAGGAGACAAAAACACATCCCCGTTTACCAACAATAACGTTCCAATCGTACCTTCCGGCGGGGAAACCGAAGTTATTTTTGGCTCGGTCTGAGTTTTTACATAGATAAAATCAGCCGAATCGGCTCCGCCCTCAGGGTTAACTACCACCAGACGGGTAAGCCCCTCCCGGCCAGGCGGGGCATCAAAGGTAATTAACTGTGAAGAGGGATCCCGTTTTATACCGCTTATTTCTACTCCATCCAAATAAACTTTTACATCGGCCTGAAAATTATAACCGATTATTTTTATCCCTTTTTCTCCAATTGTGGCTCCCACATTGGGAACCACTGAATTTATAACCGGGGTTTTAGCTTCATCAACGGTTACAAATTGAACCATATCATCCTTGCGAACCGGGTACCCATATTCATTAGAACTCTTTTTCGGATTGGTGACCTCGATATAAGTAGGAAAATTAAGGCGCTCTTCCAAAACTGTTAACCCGTTAGGAATACGTAAAATAATACGGTTACCCATTTCCTTGCCCGCAGAACCATCAATTACGATGGAATTATTCAACACTTCCATACTGGCACCACTTATACTGCTCCAAATGCCGGTATTCGGGTCCTTTATTTGCATATTGCTTTTATTCTTGCCTTCCCGCTTCAGAATAATTGACCCGCCTAAATCCACTATCGGATATAATATCTGCTCTTCGCCACCAACCGGTTGATATTTACTTACCATAAAGTTGCTGCCGGTAATACTGATAACCATATCTTCCTTGGTAACATATTTTCCCGCCTCGCTGATTACATGAATTTTATCCGGCGTTACTTTGCTCGTCTGCGGCTCGGTGTAACTTTTAATATATAGAAAACCATTTTCTTTTATGGCCAGTTCGCGGAACTCATATTTCTCTGTACCACTAACTGTTAAAGTTGTAGTTATATCCACTACTACATCTTTGGAGGGGTCACTGGCGATTTCACTGTCAGCAATAGGTTGCGTATTTACGCGCAAGGTGTCATAACCTTTATCCTGAAAAGCCTGCTGGTCGAGCGCCTGAAACTCGGTATCCTTACCAATAATCAAACGAATAGTACGGGTAATGGTGACCGCCTTTTCCCCCCCACCCGGATTATAAGTTCCAGTACCGTAATTAATCTGCAGAGTCTTTAAATCAGTTGAAGTGCTCATTGTACGGTTGGGATTGGTAATATTAAGATTATCAATATACAATTCATCCAGATTATAGCCGACTATGGTAACAGCATTACTGCTCAGGTTAGGCCCCTGCGATGGAGAAACCGAAATGATTTCTGCCGCATCAGCTGAGCTGATAACTATAAACTCCCCGGCCAATTGCTGGCGGGTAATATTATTACGTAAATCCTGTCCAGCCGGTGGATTGGTCATAAAGTTGGTAAGGTAAACTTGATAAGTGCCGGGAGTAATATTAGGAACTTTTACCTTGATAATATCCTTGCCGGCGGGATCAGGTATGTATTCGTGATCTGTACCCATATTGGAAGTATAAAATGGGTCACTACTGTTGCGCTGGAAAAAAACCGAAGCCTTATCTAAATCATTCGCCTGAAAAAATACGGTAGTCTTGGCTGGTACCCCTTTATTAGGATACATCTCCAGACCAGGTACATTCATCAGCTGAACCATTCGTACCTGATTTTGATATAAACGGCGAATTCTTACCTGTTCAGTTACATTAGCCACCCCGTTGTTGGTACGCGTAAATATCAAATCATGCATTCCCGGGTCGCCGGATACATGCGAGACAGTAATAGTAATATCTGTGCGGTTAATCGTTCCGTTAAGGGTTCCGTTACCAAAAGTCAACACATCGCGATATAACCCGGCAGACTGCTCAGCCAGGTTGGAACCATTTATTTTAAACTCGCCATCCATATATACAACTTTAGGTTCAACACTATTAACCGTAGCAAAGTTTTGATCATCTACCTCTACTTTAATGCCGCCAACATATATACCATCATTGAATATAATAGACCTCATTTCGGATCCGGTAAGTTCAAATTTCACATAACCATCAAAATTATTTACCCGTTTCCCGATTTGGGTGCCCAGTATTTTACCTCCACCACCACCGGTAGTAAAAACATTAACCATAACATCCTGTAAACCGCTGCCGTTTATCTCAATTACACCACTGACCGTCTCCAATACCTCATTATCAGTTC
>JAAYBS010000229.1 GCA_012718855.1 Syntrophomonadaceae bacterium | reverse complement strand
CGTTATCCGCGTAATCTGCGTCTATTCAAAAAAAAGGAGGCATTGGAATTGTCCGTATGCCTCCCCGTTTGGTTTTCAATTTTTATCTGCAGTTATTCTGTCTTAGCGGCCATCAAGTCCCGAAAGTTTTTATCGAGGGCTTCCAGGTCAATATCTTTGACTGTTTCAAGAGCTTCGTCAGGAATAGGTTGCCAGCTCAAGATTCTATATTGTCGATCTTCCATAATAAGAATTGAAACTGATTTACCTACTTCTTTGCCGTCTTCGAGGAAAGAGTATACTACTACCGCACTATTGGGCATGGTACGGGTATAATCAGGGAGAACTTTGATGCTCAGATTATCCGGCATGGGGTTACCAGCATCCATTTCTTTTATCAGTTCAGCAGTTTCCTTTACAATGGTTTCTCTTTTAGCGACCAGATTTACCGGTTCTTCAGTGGCGTATTGCGGCAGATAATTTACTGACCAGAATACACTGAGATTATTTGCAGTGGCCTGGTAATCTCCGGTAAAGTAGGAGCTATAAAAATCGGCTATAACTTTTTCCGGGTCAGAAGTATCAATATATTCAGCATAATAGAACATACCTGTTAGAAGTATTATAATGATTAGATAAAGAAATTTAGGTACTCCCCGTGATGGTGTCTGACTCAAAATGAAACCTCCAATCAATGAATAAACGTTTTCTAAGATTGTAACAAAAAGTAAACTGCTATACAATGTTAGAATTACTCAGGAGTGTAAATGGATATGAAAATTATTGTAATTGGCGCAGGCCCGGCAGGAATGATGGCAGCTATTACTGCTGCACAATTGGGGGCCAAGGTTACCTTGCTGGAAAAAAAGGAACAGCCGGGTAAAAAACTTAAAATAACCGGCAAAGGTCGCTGCAACTTAACTTCGGCACTGGATATGGATGAATTTATGAAAGGATATGCAGGCAATGGCCGGTTCCTGTATAGTGCTCTTAATGCATTCAGTAATGTAGATTTAATGGACTTTTTTAGAAACCGGGGACTGGAATTAGTTGTAGAACGTGGTCAGAGGGTATTCCCAATTTCAGAACAAGCTGGTGATGTGGTTCAGGTTTTGCTAAAGGAACTGCAACAGACTGGGGTTGAATTAATAACCTCATGTAGAGTAAATAAAATTGATATTATAGAAGGCAGGTTCTCAGCAGTAGTAACTGAACAGGGTAAATATTTTGCTGATGCAGTTATTATTACTACCGGTGGTTTATCTTATCCAGGCACCGGTTCAACCGGGGATGGTTATGCCTGGGCGAAGGTGATGGGGCACAAAATTTTTGAGCCCCGACCTGGTCTGGTACCTCTGATTAGTAAACAGCAGTGGGTTTATTCTTTACAGGGATTAAGTCTAAGAAATGTGCAGGCTACTGCTTATAGCAGGGAAGGAAAGAAAATTGCCGAGGATTTTGGAGAGATGCTGTTTACACATTTTGGTGTGTCAGGCCCTATTATTCTTAGTATGAGTCGATCTATAGGGGATTACTTGCGAACTGCCAAACAGCCTGTGAAGTTAAACCTTGATTTGAAACCTGCTTTGACCAATGAACAATTGGATATGCGAATACAGCGCGATTTGACCAAATATGCCCGGCGTCAGTTTAAAAATTCTCTGGATGAACTGCTGCCGCAGAAATTAATTCCGGTAATAGTTAGTCTTAGTGGTATTGATCCGGAAAAAGAGTGTAACCAGATAACCAGGACGGAACGGTTATCTTTGCTGTCATTATTAAAGGCGCTGCCGATAGAAATAACCGCTACCCGCCCTATTGCTGAAGCTATTGTTACCGCAGGCGGGGTAGATGTTCAGGAAATAGACCCGCGCAGCATGCAATCCCGCTTGGTTCAGGGTGTTTATTTTGCCGGTGAAATATTAGATGTAGACGGGTATACCGGAGGATTTAATCTACAGGCGGCCTTTTCGACCGGATATGTGGCCGGAAAAAGGGCGGCAGAACAGGTTGAAAAAGCTGAATAATCAGGCGATTTTAAGCCATCAGGTTTCATTGACGCTAACTAATATATCTGATAGTATTTGAAAATGAAATATACTATCTGGAAATTGGAGGAGAACTATAATGGCGAAAACATCAATGCGGTATAAAGGTTCCAATGATTACATTGCTTCTGATGAGCTGATGAACAGCGTAAATATAGCTATGGCTTTACAAAAGCCTCTGTTAATAAAGGGTGAGCCGGGCACGGGTAAAACCATGTTGGCCCAGAGTATAGCTGATTCGCTGGGCATGGATTTATTAATCTGGAATATTAAATCAACTACTAAAGCTCAGGAAGGATTATATGTTTATGACACGGTTCAGAGATTATACGACAGCCAGTTTGGGGACCATGATGTAGCTAATATAAACCAGTACATAAAACTGGGGAAGTTGGGTGAAGCATTTACGGCTGAAAAACAGGTGGTTTTGTTGATTGATGAAATTGATAAGGCTGATCTGGAGTTTCCTAATGACTTGTTGTGGGAATTGGACCAAATGACTTTTTACATCCCCGAGACCAAAGAAACGGTTACTGCGAAGCAGCGTCCCATAGTAATAATTACCAGTAATGCGGAAAAAGAATTGCCGGATGCCTTTTTACGGCGCTGTATATTTCATTATATAGCTTTCCCGGATGCTGACGCTATGGAAAAGATATTGCGGGTTCATCATCCCAATTTGGAAAAGAAATTAATGGAACAGGCCATGGAAACTTTCTATACGTTGCGAAATGTTCCGCATATACAGAAAAAACCCAGCACCAGTGAATTGATTGACTGGTTGCAGGCGCTGGTGGTAGGAGGAATTAGCCCCAATCGTATCAAGCAGGAAATACCATTTTTAGGTGTATTGCTGAAGAAAAATGAAGATCTGGATACCCTGCTGAATTCACTTCACGGTAAGACCCAGGCGAAACCACAGACTGTTTATACCAGTACTTCATTAAACCGTTATCGTTATTAGTAACAGAGGTGTATAACATGTTTACGCGTTTTTTTTATATCCTGCAAAATTTTGGCTTACCGGTATCCCTAAATGAGTGGCAGGATTTACTGGATGCTATGGAACAGGGTATGGCCGGTTCCAGTCTGACCGGGTTTTATTATCTGTGTCGGGCACTACTGGTCAAGAGTGAAGCCCATTACGATCGGTTTGATCAGGCCTTTGCCTTTTATTTTGGAGATATTGAGACCCCGGAAGGTCTGCCCGATAAAATATGGGAATGGTTGGACAAAACCCTGCCGGAGCTTGAAATTACTGATGAGATGCGCAAAAAACACCAGCAACTGGATCTGGATGAATTGAAACGAATGCTGGCGGAACGATTAGAGCAACAGACCGAAGAACATCATGGAGGCGATACCTGGGTAGGTACCGGAGGTACATCCCCCTTTGGACATTCCGGTTATCATCCGGGAGGATTCCGCATTGGCGGAGAATCACGACATTTATCCGCAGTAAAGGTTGCCGGCATGAGGAAAAGCCAGGAATTCAGAACGGATGAGACATTGGGAGTAAGACAATTTCAGGTGGCCTTACGTAAACTCCGTCAGTTTACCACCCGTCTGGAAGGGGAAAAGACGGAACTGGACCTGGATGCCACGGTTGATAAAACCTGCAATAATGCCGGTAGACTGGAATTAGTATGGGAGCGTCCCCGGGAAAATGCTATCAAAGTATTGTTGCTGATGGACTCCGGAGGATCAATGGCACCCCATAGCTTCCTGTGCAACCAGTTGTTTTCAGCGGTAAACCGTACCAATCATTTTAAAGATTTAAAAACATTTTATTTTCATAATTGTATTTATGACTGGCTTTATCATGACTCCAGTTGCCGGCAAAGTGATTATACTGATACTGAATATATCCTGCGTACTTATAGTCCGGAATACCGGGTAATTATTGTGGGAGATGCCAGCATGGCGCCTTATGAATTGACCCGTACCGGAGGAATCATTGACTGGAATCTGCATAACGATCTTCCAGGCATAGAATGGTTAAGACGCATTCGCAATCATTTCGAATACTCGGTATGGCTTAATCCTATTCCCCGTGATTATTGGGAATGGATGGATGGAGCTTTTACAATTCGTAAAATTGGTGAAATATTTCCGATGGATGAATTGACGGTTGACGGCCTGGAAAGGTCGATTAGCAAACTGCGCAGCCGCAAAGCCGTACAGGCAATATAAGCGATAGATTATACAAGGCAGTCTTTGAGTCAGGTTTAAATTTTTGAACCTGACTTTTTGCTGATTTTTTCAGGTTCTAATAACCTTACCCCTCACCTCTCACCCTTGACGTTTCACATAATAAAAAATATTCTTTAAGCAGGAAAATCCTTTACAAAAGAGAATTATTCCAATAACATAATATTCAATAACAAAAGAATATCGAAAAGCAAAAAGGTGGGAGGAATTTATTATGGATTTCAGCCTGAGTAAAGAACAACAGTTGATTCAGCGTGCTGCACAGGAGTATGCTGAGAAATTCATTGAGCCGATTTCACAGCAGATTGATGAAGAAAACCAGGTACCGGACGAAATATTAAAGGGCCTCGGTGAATTGGATATGTTTGGTATTCCCTATGACGATGAATATGGCGGAGCTGGAGCAGGATATGCCAGCTATGTTCTGGCTATGGAGCAGATTGGCAAGGCTTCCTCAGGGGTAGCTATGATTATTTCTGCCCATACCCTGGGTCTGGGTGCTATTAATGCTTTTGGAACCGAAGAACAGAAAAAGAAGTATATGACCAAAGGATGTAAAGGGGAACACATAGTATCCTTTGCCTTTACCGAGCCAGGTACCGGTTCTGACCCCAAACAGATTACTACTACAGCTGTGCGGGAAGGCGATTATTTTATTTTGAATGGAACCAAAAGATTTATATCCAATGCAGGTTTCCCCGGCCCGGTGGTCGTATTTGCCCGTGAAACTGAAAACGGAAAGATTTCAGCTTTTATCGTAGAAAAATTCTGTGAAGGCTATAGTGTATCAGAACCGTGGAAAAAAGGCGGTATGCATGGCGGACCATTACTGGATATCTATTTAAAGGATGTAAAAGTACCGGCTGAAAATATGCTGGCACCCTCCGGTATGGGTTATCAGGTACTGCAGTTTGGAATTTCTTTTGGTAAAGTAGGGGTTTGTTCCACTGCCCTGGGTGGTGTACTGGCAGCTATGGAAGAATCATTTAAATATGCCCGCGAAAAAACGCATCGTGATGCACCTATAGCCAAATTCCAGGCAGTTCAATTAAAACTGGCTCAGATAGCAGAGTTGTATGAAGCCTGCAAATGGATGACTTATCGTCTGGGATGGCTGGCCGACCGCGTAAAAGATCCGGTACAGTTTGCCAAAGATGCTGCGCTGACCAAAGATTATGTTTGCCAGCAACTGGTAGAGATTACCTCGCTGGCGGTCAGTGTACATGGTTCATATGGATTAATGCGCGATTACAAGGTTGAGCGTTTATGGAGAGATTCAATTGTTGGTCTGCAGATTGAGGGCGTATCTGATATGCAGAAGATGATAGTTGCCGGCGTAATGCTGGGCAGCAAATAGATAATTAATGAGGAAATGGGGCTGGTTGTTCCATTTCCTTTTTAACCTTATTATATAAAAGATTAAAAACTCGGCATCCGCTGCCACCTTAAAGGTTTACCTTCGGAATTAAGCCTGCAGGTATAGGCCTTATGGGTGAGAACTGATACGCTTATGCATAAATTGATAATGAAAGCGTAAGCTGGTTGGTCAGTGATTGCCGATAAAGCGAGGTGCAGGACTTAGATGGAAAAATTTGATGTAATAGTAGTAGGAGCAGGTTTGGCTGGTTTAGCTGCTGCTTATACTCTTGCTCAGGAAGGTTTGGAAGTCCTGGTACTGGAACGGGGAGATTATGCGGGGGCTAAGAATGTAACCGGTGGTCGTCTCTACCTTAACCCGGTGCGGGATTTATTACCAGATTTATGGAAAAAAGCGCCTCTGGAGCGGTTTATTGCTCACGAAGAAGTGTCTCTGATGGCCAAGGAAAGGTCATTAACTATTCGTTACAGTGGCGGAGAATTAGCTGAAGAGCCATATCAGAGCTATAGTATTCTGCGGGCAAAATTTGATCGCTGGATGGCCAAACAGGCAGAACGTAAAGGTGCCATGTTAGTTACCAAAAGCCGCGTTGATGAAGTTATCATGGAAAATGGAAATGTAGTAGGGGTCAGAGCGGCCGGTGATGAATTAAGAGCTGATGTAGTAATAGCTTGTGATGGTGTATTGTCATTTGTTGCTGAGAAAGCCGGATTAAGAAAACCGGGTAAAGCTCATGACCATGCCGTAGGCTTTAAGGAAATTATCGAACTGGACCCTGCAGTAATTGAAGACCGCTTTAATCTGGAGGGTGAAGAAGGTGCCGCCAGATTATTCATGGGAGAAGTTACGCGGGGAAAATTTGGCGGTGGATTCCTATATACAAATAAAGAAAGTATCAGTTTGGGTGTAGTAGTTGGTATTAAAGACTTAATGGAAGGAAAACCGGCGGTAAATGCACCACAATTATTAGATGATTTTAAAGCCCGCCCTGAAATTGCCCGTTTAATTAGGGGCGGACAAACAGTAGAATATGGTGCCCACGCAATTCCTGAGGGTGGTTATAATGCTATGGGTAAACTATATGGCGGTGGTATTCTGGTAGCAGGTGATGCAGCTGGCTTTTCGATGAATATCGGGGTTACCGTCAGAGGGATGGAATATGCTCTGGCATCCGGATATTATGCTGCTCAGGCAGTATTACAGGCCAAAGAAAAGGGAGATTTCAGCGCAGCGGGATTATCAGTTTATGAAAAGCTGCTAAACGATAGTTTTGTATTAAAAGACTTTAAAACCTTCAAGCATGCCCTTACCGCTCTGGAAAATCCACGTTTGTTTACCGTTTATCCGGAACTGGCCGGTAATATTATGCGGGATCTTTATGAAGTACCTGACGGACCTAAGAAGCCATTGTTCCGCACGGTAAAACAATATCTGACCCTGAGGGAAATGTGGGCTATGGCTGGTGACATGAGGAAGGTGATGAAGATATGAGCGAAGCCATGGGATTAAAAGCCAAACTGGGGCTAAATGTTTTCAAACACAATGAAACAGCGCATATTGTCATTAAACCGGGTATGGAAAAAGACCCGCGCCTAAAACGGGCCATACTGGTATGCCCGGCGGGATTATACAGCGAAAATGCAGCCGGCGGAGTCGAACTTACCATTGATGGTTGCCTGGAATGTGGAACCTGTCGCCTGGCGTGCGGAATTGAAGTTTTGGACTGGAATTTCCCCGAAGGTGGTACAGGAGTTCAATTCCGGTTTGGATAAAAATAAACTTAACCCTAAATCCTATTAATAAAGGAGGTTATAATAAGTGAATATTGTAGTAGCCATGAAACAAATCCCTGATTTACAACAGATACGCATTCGGAATCGTCAGCCTTTATTTGATGATGTTCCTCTGACTTTGGGTACTATTGATAAGAATGCTCTGGAAGCAGCAGTAGTATTGAAAGAAGCTGATGAGAGTATCAAAGTAACCGTATTATCAGCAGGGAATGAGGAAGTGGAAGATACTATTAAGGAAGCTCTGGCTGCCGGAGCCGACGAAGCATTTCTGATTTTGGACGATGCTCTGGAAGGAGCCGACAGTGCTGCTATTGCTGCTGTGCTGGCGGCGGCCATCAAACAAATGGATGGTGTTGACCTTATTCTGTTTGGGGAAGGCAGTGGTGATAATTATTCCGGGCAGGTAGGTTCCCGCGTAGCGGAACTTTTGAATTTACCGCAGGTAGGCTATGTAAGCTCTATGGAAATAAAGGGTGGACAGGCTGTAGTTACACGCACTCTGGAAGATTGTGATGAAGTTATGGAAATTGCTCTGCCAGGTATCATCAGTGTTATGGCCGGACTTAACGAACCACGTATACCCTCGGTTACCCAGATTTTAAAAGCTGGTAAGAAGCCCAAGGAAGTTCTGGAATTGGATGAAGTTGATGTAGATATAAAGAAGCTGGCTTTTACAGAAACCATAAGCAATCTGGCCCCTGAATCAAATCGCAAGAAAATTGTAGTTAAAAGCGTCGATGAATTGCTCCAGGGATTACGGAGCGAAAACTTGATAGGGAGGTAGTCAGGAATGGCAGGAATTTTAATTTTCAGTGACAAAACCAATCTGGCTCTGGAGCTTCTGACTGCCGCCAACAGCATCAGCAGTTCCAACGGAGATATAAAGGCAGTAACAATTAATAACGATGAACAGGCACAGGCTCTATCTGAAGCTGGTGCCAATGTATATCGCATAAACGCAGCTGAGTTAATACTGGCAGATGTGAGTGCAGTAGCTGCGGCTCTGGGACAGGCTGCCGCAGAATTGGGCAGTGACATCATACTGCTTTCTTCCAATCGTCGTGGTAAAGAATTAGCTGGTCGATTGGCTCAGGTAATTGGAGCAGGATGTTTAACTGATGTTAACAGCCTGGAGGCAGCTGATGGAAAAACAACCTGTAACCGCAATGCTCTGGGAGGCGCTACTGTAGCCAATCAATACCTTAAAGCTGATAAACAGGTTATTGCTATTGCACCCAAATCGTTTACTCCTGCCGCCGGTGGTTCCGGTAGTATTAATGACCTGTCCGTAGAAGTAAAACCTTCTGCAGTAAAGCTTCTGGAAGTCAAAACCAAAGCCGGTGACAGCGTTGATATTGAAGCAGCTGAAGTTCTGGTGGCCGTTGGTCAGGGCTTAAACAGCAAAGATGATTTGGCAATGGTTGAAGAACTGGCAAAACTGCTGGGTGGCGAAGTGGCCTGTTCTAAACCGGTAGCAACTGATAAAAAATGGTTATCTGAAGATCGGGTGATAGGCTTATCAGGTAAGATATGTAAACCCCAACTGGCCATTATTCTGGGAATCTCAGGGCAGGTACAGTTTACAGTAGGTATCCGTGATGCCAAAACTATCGTATCTATTAATACTGATGAAAATGCTACTATAAACAGCCTGTCTGATTACGTTCTCACTACTGATCTGCATGAAGCAGTAAAAGCTATGAACGCAGCGCTAAAATAAATATATCCGGGAAATAATATAAAAGTCAGGTTCTGATAAACATTGGGACCTGACTTTTTTTGCTCCGCACTTATTGATTCGAAAGTGCCTTAGTTGAATTCTCCGGCAAATTAGCAAATAATCAAAAAATACAAAACATTCTAAATATGCGTATTTGAAAATTCCGTTTAAAAATATTACTATCAATTAGAAATATAACCATTATTCCGAAAAATCTGCTTATTATAATTATATTCCTAATATTTCAGGCTTAAACGACAATTGACTAAATATGCAAAGAACTTATACTTATACTAATAGGTCTAATAATAGGCGAATTGTTCTTTTTAAGGGTGAGGGGCTAAATATTACCACATCTGGAGGTAACAGAGAATAAAATGGGGTGTATTGGTGAAGGGATGTTGGTATGTTTGGTCATGAAAATCAATAATTAGAGGGGGAAAGTGTAGTGGCTAGAGATTATATCCAGATGTATAAGGACAAACTGAGAACGGCGGCTCAGGTCGCGAAGGTAGTTGAACCGGGCGATTTTGTCGATTATGGTATGTTTAATGGGCAGCCGGTTGCTTTTGACAAGGCCCTGGCTGAGCGCAAGGCAGAGCTGAGCGATATCAAGGTTATGACCGCAGTAACCGTACCGCCTATACCTGAGGTGGTTATGCAGGACCCGCAGGGTGAAGTTTTTACCTATATGGACCTGCAGTTTAGCGCTGCTTCCCGTATTATGCAGGAAAAATGCGGGGGCGTGTTTTATCATCCGGTAAACTATGGTGAAGCTGAGTCTTATTTTTATGATGTAGTTGGTGACCCGGATAAAATCGGTTCTGTCCCCAGAAGAATATTTGTAATTCGTACCACTCCTATGGACAAGAATGGATATTTTAATTTTGGCATACATAATTCAGTTGCCTATTCCCAGATTTGCAGTGCCCAATATGTAGCAGTGGAAGTAAATGAAAATATACCCAGGGCTCTGGGAGGAGCCCGGGAACAGGTGCATATTTCCGAAGTAGACTTTGTTATTGAAAGTGAAAATGAACCGATGTTTTTCCTGCCGGAAACTCAACCATCCGATATTGACCGTAAGATTGCCGAGCATGTTTTGTATCATATAACAGATGGTTGCTGTATTCAATTAGGCATTGGAGCCATGCCTAATCTGGTGGGTAAACTAATTAATGATACTGACCTGAAGGACCTGGGCGGCAATACTGAAATGCTGGTTGATGCATATATGGAAATGTGGGAATCCGGAAAATTGAACAACCGGCGTAAAAATGTAGACGAAGGGAAACTTGTATATACATTTTCACTGGGCAGCGAAAAATTATATGAATGGATAGATAATAATACTGCTCTGGCCTCCTATAATGTTGGTTATGCCAATCATCCCAACCGAATAACCGCGATCGATAATCTGGTTTCAATTAATCAGGCCCTGCAGGTGGATCTGTATACACAGGTAAATGCAGAAAGTTCAGGTATCAGGCAAATATCAGGAAATGGAGGCATGTCTGACTATGTTTTGGGGGGCTTCTGGTCAAAAGGCGGACGCAGTATGATTTGCCTTCCCTCAACCTATATGGCCAAAGACGGTTCCATTCGCTCCAGAATAGTACCTGTTTTGGGACCGGGAACGATAACAACCGTTCCTCGTCAGATGGTGCATATGATTGTTACCGAGTATGGATGGGAATCATTTAAAGGCGCTTCAACCTGGGCGCGTACGGAAAAACTTATTCGCCTGGCCCATCCGGATTTCCGTGATGAATTGATAAAAGAAGCTCAGAATATGAAAATCTGGCGCCGTACCAATAAAATTGAATAGTTTTTTACTAAACATACCGGGGCAGGAGTATATTTCTCCTGCCTCTTTATTATTTTCAGAGAGTAATGAAGATTATAACTGTCTGTTTGTTTTAAGTTTACTAATGTAAAGATGGCAATGATGTCTTATAATAAATAATTGAGAGAATAAATAATGCCATCTGGTCAGCTTTATCCGCCGACTAAATAAAAAACTTAGGTGCGGGTGAAAGGAGATAATGAATTGCAGCCTAATAATAGTGTGGAAATTGTAGTTGATGGAGTAACCGGGGTAGGAAAATCAAGTTTGGTAAAGATTATCAGTGAGGAATTTGATCTGAAGCCTTTCAGTGAATTGTTTGAGGATGAAAACCGGTTGCTGCATAAATTTTTCTATGACCGTCCTAAATGGGCTTTTCCTATGCAGACTAATTTTTTAACCAATCGCTTTAAACAGTATAAGCAGGCTATGAAGGTTGGCCATGCAGTGATGGATAGATCAATCTATTCGGACCGGATTTTTGCCCGTATGTATCTGGAGTATGGATATTTAAACCCGGAGGAATACGCGGTATATAATAATTTGCTTAATACTATGCTGGATCATGTAAGCCCCCCTAATCTGCTCGTATATTTGCGTGTAAATACTGATGAAGCCATCCGGCGTATTCATCGCCGCGGGCGTCCGGATGAGGTTGAAGTTGAAAGGGAATATTGGGATCGGCTGAATAATTTTTATGAGACCAATTATAAAGATTTTAACCTGGGTAAGTTACTGATATTACAGGTTGATAACCTTGATTATGTGCATCGTCCGGAAGACAGAGAATATATGGTATCCCAAATTCGTAAGGCTCGGGAAGAGATGATTTCTTCAATAACAGCATCAGGAGCGTAATTTAACCTGGTAGAATAATGCTGGCTAGCAGAGGATGCCGGAAAAAATAATTTGTAACTGATTGCGGTGAAAGGTTGTGAAAACCGATGACTCTTATACTGGGCTTAATGGCCGGTATTCTTTTTGTTTTGTATTCATTTTATGCAGTTCGAATTATCCGGGGAAATCCCCAGGTTTTTGAATTGGAATTACTCAAGAGTTTTGCCGCCTGGATGATATCCCGGGGGGCTGGTGCCAGGATGCAGATCTGGCTACTGATTGCCGTATCCATTATGCTGGAGATTACTTATTTTCTCCTTGTAATTATTACGATCCGTAATCCGGTTATGCTGGTTTTCTCTGGCTTTTTTGCCGGATTTGAGTTTATACATTTAATTCTGGTTTCACAGACATTCAGCCGATTTTTCCAGGGTAAACTGTTATTAAAGGATGTTTTTAACTGGAAGATTGAACGAATTAGTGCGTTGCTCTTTTTTACCCATTCATTTCTGGTTATATTTTCCCTGGTCATTGCCAGGATCTAAAGACGCTGATTAAGCGGATTACACTGATTATCGCTGACGGCGGGGTTTGCGCGGTGAGGCTCTCAGTATATAGTTATACAGATTTATTTTTGGTTGACGATAGCGGCGGGACGGATCGAGCGCAGACAGGGTTGTCCATATTATGAGAACTAATAATGCAGTTAAGATTAAGATGGTATAAATTGGTGCCATAACGTATACCCTTCAAAAATACTATTATTTTATGTAGTATGTGTGCTGGCGGGAAAAATAATACTGAAAATAAAAAGCCTTAGTTACTGGAGGAATATCTTTAGTGGAGCATATACCGGAGAAACCGGAATGGAGTTTACTGGATTTTATAGTTATTTACGCAGGCATAATTATTATTGGTGCCTTGTGGAATATGAACGGAGAATGGCTTTCGGCAACCTTAATAAAGTCAGGGTTGTCAGATGATATACTGACGCTTTTTTTGTTTAGCTTCGTCGTACAGTTTACTATTACATTATTATTGATATGGCTGGTAATAGTTCGCAGACATCGTATAAGTTTTCTACAATTAGGAATTCGCTGGACTTCATCAACAAATTTTATAAAGTATGGTCTGTTGGGCGGACTGTTGTTGTTGCTTGTAATAATCTCATTAAGTTATCCTTTGCAGTGGTGGCAACCAGAGTTAGAACCGCAAATCTTTGAAGAGATGCTTTACTCGGCAACCAGTTGGCCGCAGCTGTTAGTATTGTTATTAATTGGCGCAGTTCTGGCTCCTTTTTCAGAAGAATTATTGTATCGGGGAGTTTTGTATCCGCTGCTTCGTTATCCCCTGGGAACCGGATGGGGGATGGCAGCAGCCGGAATTATCTTTGGCCTGGTGCATTGGGATGCTTACCGGACCATACCGTTGGCAGTCGGGGGTGCCATTCTTTGTTATATATATGAAAAAACCGGCAGCATTTTTGTAACTACTCTGGCTCATGGGGTTTGGAACGGCGTAATGGCTGTAATTGTTTATATCACTTACAATAATTTGCTATGAATTTATTGACAAACCGGTGTTTAAGGGATAAAAAATATATAGACTATAGTTGCTAATCTAAAGGGAGAGGATTTTACAATGCCAATTTATGATTACAAATGTGAAGAATGCGGCAATTTTGAAAAAATGCAGAAAATGAGTGAACCTGCTCTGACCGAATGCCCCACCTGCGGAGGTGAGGTTAAGCGGATTATCAGTAAAAATATTGGGATTGTGTTTAAAGGTTCCGGTTTTTATAAAACTGACAGCGGCAGCGGGGTCAAGGATCGGATTCGTAACCTTAATAACGAACGCCAGAAGGATAATCAGGCTTTACTGGATGGTGATGTTAAAGGTTTTGTTGAACAGTCCGATGCTACCGCGAAAAAGGTTTTGGAAGCTTAAAAAAGCTAAATAATATAATATAGTCAAATACCCCTGGATAGGGGTGTTTTTTTTAAGTTATGTCTTCTTTAGGCAGCTAAGTTTTGCTGTATTGGTAATATTTAAGTTATTATATTTAGAGAGGGAACCGGGTGCAGGAGATGAAAAACGGATACTCCAAGTGCATACACGGCACTTTTATTATCTCCCCTGGTCACGTTAAGGAGTGTATTGGTGAAAGAGATTATTATCTATACTGATGGAGCATGTTCGGGTAATCCCGGACCTGGCGGCTGGGGTGCTGTGTTAATGTCCGGTCAGCATATGAAAGAGATTTCCGGTAATGAAAAGCATACTACCAACCAGCGTATGGAGTTAAAGGCAGTGATTGAGGCTTTAAAAGCTTTAAAGGTAAGCGGGGCCGGGGTTACGGTTTATTCTGACAGTGCTTATGTAGTTAATGCCTTTAAACAGAATTGGATAGCAGGCTGGCAGCGTAACGGGTGGAAAAACAGCCGCAAGGAAGACGTAGCCAATCAGGATTTATGGCAGGAATTAATCCGGCTCATGCAGATAAATAAGGTCAAAATTGAGAAGGTAAAAGGTCATGCCGGTGACCGGTATAATGAACGATGTGATGAACTGGCCCGGTCGGCGATTAAAGAATTGATGTGAGGTG
>JAAYBS010000002.1 GCA_012718855.1 Syntrophomonadaceae bacterium | reverse complement strand
ATGCTTTAATTAAACTTACATTTAGTAAAAATGTAGTCTATATGACAGTAAGAGAAAATAATAAAAAATGTTTCTCATTATGGAGTAATAATCAGCAAATTCCCATTGAAGTAATTATGGCTGATGACCAGATTGAATTTGAAAAGCGTAATGATGTTATTCTCAAACCTTTGCAAACATTGAAGGCGGCAACATCTTACCGCGTAGAGGTCGCTCCCCGGTTGGAGTCGAAGAGTGGAGCGGTTTTGGGGCATAAGGTTACGGTGAGCTTCACTACGGCAGGAGTTATTAAAGAGTCTGAACAGCCGGTTAAAGAAAAACCTGCAGCAGATACCGGTAAAGTAGTCAAAGAACCGGAAAGCCCCGCTGTTGTCGAGGATAAAACTATATCAAAAAACATTAAGGAAGCCCAGCCCGCCGTAGAACAAAAAGTGGCTGAAAAAAATGATGAAAAAATAGTAAAAGAGCCAACCGCGGCCGTAAAAGAAAAGGCCCAGGAAACTGAGAAAAAAGACTGGAAGACAGTGCTTGTAATTGGTGGTGTAATCATAGCACTAGTGACAGCAGGATGGATATATCGGAAATCTGCCGGGAAGTAATCTATTTCAGGAATCTACTTATGGGGTGAACGACACGAAAAAGACCAGGCAATTAATATTATTTATTTTGGTTCCACTGTTAATAATGTTTGCCTCATTATTTTTAGGCAGATATCCGATAGATTTGAGCACTGTAATTGAAGTCTTATGGTGTAAAATTACTTTTCAGCCCTGTACAGCAGCAGAAATTTTTCAGACATTAGTATGGGATATTCGTTTACCCCGAGTTATTGTGGGAGCTTTGGTAGGTGGATGTCTGGCCATTAGCGGAGCTGCATTTCAGGGCTTGTTTCGTAATCCCCTGGTCAGCTCAGGTATTCTGGGGGTCAGCTCCGGGGCCGGTTTTGGGGCGGCTTTGGCCATCATACTATTTAATTATTTACCAACTACTTATATCTTTGCTTTTGTTTTTGGTGTTCTGGCAGTAGTTATCAGTTACCTGATTGGGAGAATCTACAGCAGTACTCCTACCATAATGCTGGTACTGGGGGGAGTAATTGTATCGTCAGTTTTTTCAGCACTAATTTCCATGTTGAAATATATGGCTGATCCTTTAAATGAATTGCCGGCTATAGTTTTCTGGCTGATGGGCAGTTTGGCCTCAGCCCGATTTCAGGATATATGGACAGCCGGAGTTCCCATGTTAATTGGTACTCTTGGATTGCTGGCAGTGAGATGGAGAATAAATGTTTTGTCTATGGGGGACCGGGAAGCCCATACTCTGGGGATTAATACCGTAGTAAATAAAGGCTTTATTATTGCCTGTGCTACCCTGGCTACTGCCGGAGCAGTATGTGTCAGCGGAATTATTGGCTGGGTTGGTCTGATTATTCCTCATATAGGACGTATGCTGGTTGGTAACGATAACAGGGTATTAATCCCGGTCAGTTTTTCATTGGGTGCTTCATTTTTAATCATGGTTGATGATCTGGGACGTTTATTAACCGGTTCGGAAATTCCGCTGGGTATTTTAACTGCTCTGTTGGGAGCACCATTTTTTGTTTATTTGCTTAAAAAAACTAAAGGAGGCGGTTGGTAGACATGTCTTCTTTATTGCAGGTACAGGAAGTCAGTTTTCAATACCCGGGAGCCTTAATTCTGGAGCAGGTGGGCTTTAGTCTGAATAAAGGCGAAATATTTTGCCTGCTGGGTCCTAACGGATGTGGAAAGACTACCTTATTGGATTGTATTTTAGGCTGGTTAAAACCGCATAAGGGAAAAATCAGCCTAAACGGAACTGACATAGGAGATATGTCTGCCAAAACCTTGGCGCGACAATTGGCATATGTTCCCCAAAGTCATGAACGGACCTTTCCTTATAGAGTAAGAGAAATGGTTCTGATGGGGAGAGCCTCTTATCTGGGGCCGATGAGCAGTCCATCCGGGGAGGATATGGCTATAGCCGATGAAGCTCTTGAGATGGTAGGAATTAGCCACTTAAAAAACCGGCCTTACACCCAGCTTAGCGGTGGTGAGGGTCAACTGGTAATGGTAGCCCGGGCATTGGCTCAGCGCAGTCCGCTGGTGGTTATGGATGAACCTACCGCTCATTTGGACTACAAACATGAGATGGTTATTTTGGAGACTATTGTGGATCTGGTAAAGCAGACGGGTTTATCAGTCCTTATGGCTACCCATATACCCAATCATTGTTATTATTTCGAAAATAACGGTATTCCTACCCGGGTAGGATTACTTAAAGATCGCCATTTTATGGGGATAGGACGGCCCTGTGAAGTATTAACCGATGAAAATCTGGGCCGCTTATACAATGTTCAGGCCCGAATTATTTCCTGCGATCTGGAGAATGGCAGGCAACTAAGACAGGTGGTACCCATTAGTACCATAAACCGCTCTAAAAATAATCAGGGGGTAAAGAATTAAAATGCCAATCAAATTTCCGGGCATCTATTTGCGCTATTTATTGATAATAATTTTAGCATTGAACTTTATGCTAACGGGATGCGATATATCTCAACCCCAGCCTGAACGTACTGAACAAGCCAATACTAGAACGGTTACTGATTGTGCCGGACGCAGTGTAACTGTTCCGGCTAATCCCCAGCGTATAGCATGCCTGTGCCCGGAGGCGGGACATGCTATGGCCATGTATGGTCAAGGGGATAAAATTGTAGCTGCGGTAGGGGGCATGCAAAGAGATTTATTGCTGGTGAAAATGTACCCCAATATTAAAAATGTACCGGTACCTAAAGTCAGTGAAGCAATAAATATTGAAGAGCTGGCTGCCTGCCAACCTGATTTGGTTTTTGTCAAGGCGGATACGGTTTCCAACCCTGCTGAAATGGATAAGCTGAATAAAGTGGGAATCCCTGCAATTGCAATCGGGTTTAACAGTATGCAGGAACAACAGGAGGCCATGCAGTTAATTGCCCTGATTGTGGGAGCAGAGGCTGAAGGACAAAAATATAATAAATTCTATCAGCAAACCATTACTATGGTTGCGGAGCGGGTGGACAAAATTGCACCCGATGATAGAGTCCTTATATATCATTCTTTAAATGAAGCCACTCGGACTGATATTGAGGGAAGCTTGCCGGCTGACTGGACCAGGGCTGCCGGGGTAATAAATGTATCAGTTGATGAAAACTTGAAATTTGCAGAGGGCAAATATTATGCCAGTCTGGAGCAAATTCTGCTTTGGGATCCGGACTATATTCTGGTTAATGACCCGAATGTTGTGGGATATATTATGCAGCACGAACAATGGCGTCCGCTGCAGGCAGTAAAAAACCGGCGTGTATTGGCCATGCCTAATGGAATTTCCCGTTGGGGACATTTTTCCTCATTGGAAACCCCACTGGCGGTATTGTGGACAGCTACAACTGTTTATCCAGATAAATTTCAGGATATTGACATGAAAGGTGTTACACGGGATTTTTACCGGCAATTCTTTGATTGGGAACTTGACGATACAGAAATT
>JAAYBS010000228.1 GCA_012718855.1 Syntrophomonadaceae bacterium | reverse complement strand
CGTCCCCTTTGTCCCGGGCGGCTTATTCCCAGATGAGTTGGATTTTGGAGCCTTCGGTGATCGGGGTGGTAAAACCAGCATCGTTGTCGTCTACGCGCATAATCAGTTTTCCGCCCGGATAAGGTTCAAGATTAATAACCCGAAATATATCACTGAGAATTGCTGAGGTTTCACGTTCATTAATGGTGATCGCGGTTCCTTCCTGTAATTCATCCTGCAATTCTGCTGCTTTTCCGTCAATGTATACTGATACTGTGCGTGCTTCCAGAAATACCGGTTGTTCATTGACAGTAATGTTTATGCCTGGAGAAACTCCGTTAGTAAGTATGTCAGATATCTGCGGTCTTAGTTTTTCAACACTGTATTCCAGGTTTGCACCTACTTCAACTGAGTCCTTTAAGTCCGCTTCTTTCCCATCTGCTTTTACTTTTACCGGTGTCCATCGATATAACATAGGTTGTCCATTCAGAGTATAGTTATAAACTTTTTCTATCATCAGATGATCCGGTACTCCAGATAAAGATAAGATATTTTCAATACTGTTAACATTGGAAAATTCTACCTTGCATCGATCCGGTAATTCATCCGTTAATTCCAGCAGGTTACCGTCAACTTTAGCTATCGGCTGTAACGGCGTTATAGAACCATTGACAATTACACTGCCTGCAGCTGATGGCAACAGGTCTTTAACTAATATCCGGGCATCATTTCCATCTATACCCCGAACAAATTCAATCGTATCACCATCATTAATTATAGTCTCCAGCGAAGCTTCCTCGTTGTTAACTCTTATAAGCGGAGCAGTCCCTATTTCGCCTTTAAATACTTTAACTGCTCCATTAATCTCAATAGTTTTTCCCATTCCCGGTTTTCCATATATGTTAACCAGGGATATTCCTGAACCCAAAAGAGCAGCAGCAACAGTTAAGTTTCCGGTATTCCACAGAGCAATCTCCCGGTTATTTACCAAAACTTTAATAAAAGGGATAGGCGGTATAGTCAAGGCGTGATAAGCAATGCCCAGCGGAGTAACTCCCTGCGGTCCCCGCAGATAATCAATATCAACCACAATATCCTCAAAAGCTTGCGGTGTTCGTATGCCAATGCGGTTAGCGGGTATCTCCAGATTCCGGGCAATTATTTCGGTTAAACCGGGGGTAAGACTTCCTCCGCCCACACAAATAACCGCATCCGGAGGTTTTTGATTAAGCCGTAAAATATTATCGGCTATCTGAGTAGCTAATTCTTCAGTCTTAGGTTGCAAGGTGATTAAAACTTCTTTGGAAGGGGCAGATATTTCATTACCCAGTACATCGGCAAATTGAACTGTTTCTTCGCTGGTAAGACGACGTTTTAGTAATTCAGCTATATTAAAGTCCAGTAAATATTTGGCGGCCAGCGTTTCTGTTATTTCATCTCCCCCATTGGGTACCATCGCATAAGAAAATATGTTTCCATCTCTGACCAGTGCTATATCAGAGGTGCCTGCGCCAATATCAACCAGTGCCAGGTTAAGCATTCGCATGGTTGAGGGAATAGCAACCGCTAACGCTGCAATCGGCTCCAAAGTAAGACTATATACACTTAATCCTACACGTCGCAGTACTGATAGCAGACTGTCAACTACTACCCGAGGTAAAAACGTAGCAATAATTTCCACTTCGGTTTCTGCGCCTACCTGACCTATTAAACTTCCTATGGGCTGATTTTCCAGCCAGTATTGAACCACGCTGTAACCTATACAAAATAGATGATTATTTTCATTTGTATTTTCCTGGGTCAAATTATATTGAGCCTGCTGAACAGCTTCAATTTCCAGAGCAGTTACTTCTTCTCTGCTGATTTCCTGGAAGGGTATACGCTTCTTGCGGCAGGTCCCCCGGGAAGTCTTTAATGAACGTCCGGCAGCTGCTACCGAGGCTTTTTCCAATGGTTTACCTACAGCAGCTTCCAAAGTATTTTTAATGAGCAATAAATTAGCTGCTACAGCTTCAACATCATGAATCTGGCCATCCATCATTGACCGGGTAGTATGTTCCCTCATGTCACTGGCTATTATACAGTAGCCAGCATCAGTTTTTTCCATTACTACGCCAATAATTTTTCGGGTACCAATATCCAGGGCCAGTAATTTTTGATTCTCCACATTAATCCTCCCCTGTTATTGAACGGTATAAGCTAAAGTAAGTCCCTTATTCCCAATTTCATATAATTTTTAAGCCTTGCCTCTCCATTTGGTTTTTAAAACCAGCCAGATAAAGCGGGGCAATACTGTCTGTCGCTTTATACGTGATGGTTCTGCCAGCAGTCGATAAAGCCATTCCAGATTCAATTTTATTAACCATGCAGGGGCCCTTTGTTTTAAACCACTTAATACATCAAAGCTTCCCCCTACACCCATGCAAACTATTGATCCCAACAGGGGAAGATTGTCTCTAATCCAGTATTCCTGTTTAGGTGCACCCAGACCTGCAAATAATATTGCTGGTTTGCTGCTTAAGATATCCGCCCTTATTTGCTCGTAGTCTTCCAATCCAAAATATCCGTGTCTGATACCGCATATATTTAACCCCGGATATTGTTGCTTCAGGTTTTCAGCTGCTGATTCTGCTACTCCCGGAGCAGCGCCAAATAAATATATGGGCCAACCCTTTTCGGCAGCACGGAAACATAGATTCTGCAGCAAATCAATCCCGGTAACTCTTTCCTTTACTGGTTTATCCAGCTTCCTGGCTGCCCAGACAATTCCTATTCCATCAGGAGTCACCAGATCCGCCTGGTTGATTAGTTCCCTCAATTCTTCGTCATATTGAGCCTGATATAATATTTCTGCATTCAAGGTAATAATTTGTGCACCGGTTTGACTATTTATAAAGCTTTCTATCTTATCAACCGTTTGCTGCATGTCCAAATTGTCAATCCTGCATCCTAAAAACCGGGCTTCCATTAGTTATCCCCCTTAAGACCATCATTCTTTCATTATTAGATTTTTGCCTTCTATTTTCCTGCTTCATTCGATTTCTTAATATATTTTGCAAAAAAAAATCCTGCCAGAATGACAGGAGTTAAAAGCCTTACAAAATATATTTATACTCTTCCTACTTCATCAATGGCTACCTGGTTTAATTCATCCTCGGCCTGAACAACTTTTTGTAAAGCCTCATAGGCCCGCACTACACTAATCAACGTTACCATTTCCTGCACTGCATTAGCATTGGATTCCTCCAGGAATCCCTGCTTTATTCCTGGATTATCTACCGGCTCAGGAGCTTGGGCATTAAAAAGACTGTCGCCCATTTTCTCCCATTCCTGAGGGTTTTCCAGACGATATACTCCCAGCTGGGTATATTCCTCATTTTCATAAGTAATTATTCCTCGTGAGTCAACACTGAACTCACCTTCTATAAAAATGGGTTCATCATTAGTATCAAGTACGGGAAAACCATGACTGGTAGTAAGCATTCCTCCATCTTCGGTAAAAGATATTTTAAATTCTCCGCTGCGGGTATAACGAATACCTTCCGGCGTTTCCACTGCAAAGTACCCATCACTGCCCAAAGCCAGGTCGGTATAATTGGAAGTTGCTTTTAAATTGCCCATGCTGTAATCAGTATGAATAGTGCTGACCGCAGCTCCTGTACCTACCGTTCCAATTACAACTGGTTTTTGTGCTATTGGTTTGCCACTGATGTCAGTTTTTACTTCTCCTAAACGGCTCATTAGCATTTCCGGAAAGGCCCCGGTAACCGTAATAGATTTTTTAAAACCAGCTGTCGATACATTAGCCAGATTGTTGGCCACTACATCTTGTCTGGCCATCTGATTCATCATTCCTGCTGCAGCAGTATATAATCCTTTAATCAATGGGTTTGCCTCCAGCAATTACTTATTTATATGTATATCGAAAAAATGATTAAATACCTTTACTACAGTATGCGTTTACTAATTTTACTGCCCGTTCTGGCCAACAGATTCATTTCATATAAAGCTTTTCCGGTACCTTTAGCTACACAACTAATGGGATCATCAGCAATATGAACCGGCAGGTTAGTTTCTTTGGATAACAAAATATCCAGGCCGTCCAGCAGAGCTCCTCCGCCGGTCATTACTATTCCATTATTAACTATATCTGCTGCTAGTTCCGGGGGGGTTATTTCCAGAACTTTTTTTACTCCTTCAATAACTGCAGTTATTGGTTCTTGCATAGCTGCCCAACTTTCTGCGGCAGTAATATTGATAGTCTTGGGCAGACCAGTTAATAAATCTCTGCCTCTTACTTCCATGGCATTATCTTTATTGGCAGCGGTAACATAAGCAGTTCCAACTCTTATTTTAAACTCTTCAGCGGTTCGTTCACCAATCATAAGGTTATATTCTCTTCTAATATAACGAACTATTGCTTCATCAAATTTATCGCCACCTATGCGCAAAGATGAATTACATACAATACCTCCCAGTGATAGTACGGCAATATCTGAAGTTCCTCCACCAATATCTACTACCATATTACCTGTGGCTTCAGAAATATTTATTCCTGCTCCCAGGGCTGCTGCCAGAGGTTCTTCGATAATAAAAGCTTGTCTGGCCCCAGAAGCTAATGTAGCCTGGCGTACGGCTCTTTCCTCTACATCGGTAGCCCCTGTAGGTATGCAGACAATTACACGCGGTTTCAAAAACATACGATTACCAATAACTTTACGCACAAAATAGGTTAACATTTTCTCAGTAGTATCATAGTCGGCGATAACGCCTTCTTTAAGAGGACGTATCGCTACAATATGACCCGGCGTTCTGCCCAGCATTAATCGGGCCTCTTCTCCAACCGCAATTACTTTATCAGTATTACGATCTATGGCCACTACAGAGGGTTCGTGGAGAACTATATTTTCTCCTTTTTTAAATACCAAAACGCTCGCCGTTCCCAAATCAATGCCGATGTCCTCTTCAAAGCACATATTTATCGGTGCCTCCCTGCAATTACTTCATAGTCTACCATTATTTTACCTTATTCGTGTTTTTCTTGCTATGAAGTTTTATTACATCAAGCCATGTTGACCGGCATATTTTTGTCGGGTAGCCTCTCCTCCCCGTATATGGCGTTCAGCTTTATTCTGTTCTAAAATTAATTTTACTTCTTCAGCCAAAAGACGATCTATTCTGGGTAGTCTTTCAGCCACATCCTTGTGTACGGTGCTTTTACTAATTCCAAACACTTCGGCAGTTTGCCGAACCGTGTCTGAGGTTTGAATAATATGATGAGCGATTTTTACCGCCCGTTTTCTAATATAGTTTTGCATAATTTGGCCTCCCCCGGTTTAATTAATTAAATATATTCAACCGGGGGGGTTTTTAAGAACATTAGAGTCTTATTTTCTCCAAACTGACCCCTGTATAATATATTCGCAGGATTTGTTCATAGGATTTATTGTTCATGGCTAACCCATTAGCCCCGTACTGGCACATGCCAACCCCATGACCATAACCACGACTATTAATAATCACTCCATTGGAATTGGTTTTGAATTGCCACCAGGTTGAGGGTAAATTCAGATCATGGCGGACACTTGCTGCACTGAAATGCCGGTCGTTAATTATTATTTCTCTAACACGTCCTGCCGGTCTGTAAGGTATGATTTTTATTTCATATATTCTTGCTTTCAGATTTAATTGTTTTCGCAAATCATCCCAGGAGATAATTTGGTTACTATTATAAAAGCGGGATTGAGAACAATAGTTACATTTAACTGCCTTCAGATAAGGTAACGGATTTCCCCAAACCTCCTCAGCATCTGCAGTATAACCTCCACAAGTAGAATGATATAAGGCATCTATAAGTTTACCGTCATATAGCAATACTTCTCCGCGGGTAGAATTTACTGCCCGGGATATTTTATCCCATAATTTACCCTGTTTATCTCCATGTCGTTTTTTAAATTCTTCCTGGGAACAATATGCCTGACAGGAACAAATATCATCTGATAAATCGGCATTAAGGGGATACTTATGATTCTCAATTATTTTGCGTAATGCATAAGTTCTGGCACAGACCGCTTGGGCTTTAAGGGCTTCCAGTTCAAAATTGGCCGGCATTTCAGCTGCAACTGTACCAATGATATATTCCTCAAATGGTAATTCTATAACCTGCTGTTGCTGACTTAGATATAGCTTTATATGTAAGTCTTCGCTTTTCTCGCGTTGATTATGTTGAATTATTATTACTGTAATAATAATCAAACTTATTAGAAATATTAAGATTAGCTTCCTATTCTTATCCATAAAAATAGGTATGAAAAAAGCATGGTATTAATGCTTATACCATGCTTATATTCTGCTAATCTTAGCTCCCAGGTTGTTGAATTTTTCTACAATGCCCTCATAACCGCGGTCAATGTGTTCACTATTCATTATTGTAGTTGATCCCCGGGCAGTTAACCCGGCAATTAATAATGCAGCTCCGGCTCTTAAATCAGTTGCTTTTACGCGTGCAGCGGTTAAATTTTTTTGACCTCTAATGACAGCGGTTCGACCTTCAATTTTTATTTTTGCACCCATACGCAATAACTCAGCTACATGCATAAAACGGTTTTCAAATACTGATTCGGTTACTATGCTGCTGCCATTGGCCCGAATAAGGTATGCCATAAATTGGGCTTGCATATCAGTTGGGAAACCCGGATAAGGTAAGGTTTTAATATATACCGGTTTAATTTCCTTTTCCCGCCTGACAATTATTTGATTATCCCCTTCGATTACTTCAGCACCAGTTTCAATTAATTTAGCGGTAATAGCTTTTAAATGCTCGGGAATTATATTTTCTATGATTACTTCCCCTCCGGTAGCTGCAGCGGCCAACATATAAGTTCCAGCTTCAATGCGGTCGGGAATGGGTGTATATTCAGTTGAGGTTAACTTTTTAACTCCTTCAATTTTTATAACATTGCAGCCAGCTCCAGTGACTTTTCCTCCCATACTATTAATATAATTGGCTAAATCTACAATTTCCGGTTCCAAAGCAGCATTTTCAATATAAGTGGTTCCTTGAGCCAGTGCAGCTGCCATCATTATATTTTCTGTAGCTCCTACACTGGGGAAATCAAGGTATATATGGTTACCATGCAATATATTGGCTTTGGCGATTACATCTCCGCCACTCATAGTAATTTTGGCACCTAATGCTTCAAATCCTTTTAAGTGTAAATCAATAGGGCGTGTACCAATTGCACATCCTCCTGGTAAAGCAACTCTTACATTTCCTCTTCTAGCCAGTAATGGTCCCATAACTAAAAATGAAGCCCTTATTTGTCTGACCAATTCATAAGGCGGGTGATTGCTATTTATCCCTCCAAAAAGCTCTAGACTTCTGCTGAATTGATCAATGTTAACCCCTAAACTGGATAATACTTCAGTAATTACCTCGACATCCTTTATATTGGGTATTCGATTGATTTTTCGAGGCTCATCCGTTAATAACGATGCCGCTAGGATTGGTAATATTGCATTTTTTGAGGAACCGACTTCGACTCTTCCATATAAAGGTGTTTGTCCTTGAACTTGTATTTCCACCTCCTAAATATCACCCCCTTTTATAAAATTCCAACTACATAATCTTTGACTGGATTTTTCTGAATGAGTCGATTTGAATATCCAATTACTTTCATCAAAGCTAATGTTTATCTAGTAATCGCCCAAAATTAATGGGGATCCTATGTAAACCCTGGTTGTATCATCCTGAGGATTATTTTTTAATGCTATCTGTAAATTATATTTTTTACCCTGAAGATTGGTTTGAGGCAATACTTTATTAGCCGTTTTACTGTAACAACTGAGGCTATAGGTCAGATTTTCATTATATTCATCTATTTGGTTTGCTTTTAAGTTGGCCATTAAAACCTGACCAATCAGGGCTTGGTCTTTAACCTGGATCATTGGCTCAATTACTCCACTATATAAATAGTAATTATGCCACTTCAAATTTTTAATACCTTGCAGTTGTTCAGCAAATTCACTTAAATTAATTTCCGAATTAGTTGTTTCTATACGTATAACAATATAAGTTTGATTGTTGTTGAAATCTGATTGAAGGGTAAAATAATAAGAAATATCTCCATTTTTGTGCTTATAACTTAATTCAGTTGTATTGTTACTGTAATAATAGAAGAGCTGAGATTCATTTAAATCAATTTGTAATTGTTTGGTTATTTTTTTGAGGAGTTCATTTAAATCTTTTTTATTAGAACTTATATTTAGCATTGCCCAACAATCAAGCCTCGATTCAAGAGAATTTGCACCGATAGATGCAAATGCTAGTTGAATTGGAGAACGCTTTTCCCATTGTTTAGCTAACGAATATTCAATACCATAATTGGCGATTAAAACCATTAAGATAAATATTGTTATATAAATAAAAACTTTCTTCATTAACTATTCCTCCCCAATTGAATTTGTATATGAATTCTTACCATACTACCAGGTATTTATTCGAATGCTGGCGGAAAATTTAATTTTCAATTGGAGAGTAATAACAAAACAACCTGGTTATTTACCAGGTTGTTCACTAATTTCATTATTAAGTTCATCTGATTTATTTTCCAAATTTTGCTGTAATTGCATTTGTCGCTCTGCTTCAAGTTGCTGGAGGTATTCCTCCTGTCGCTGTTTGGCAATAAGTGCCTTTTTTTCAATTCTAAATGATTGTCTCCAGATTAGTATCCCCAGCAGGATTGTAAAAACCAGCACAACAATCATAAATATGAGAAAAGCGGACTTCATAGAGTACCTCCCCAAATACCTGTCCTGAATATTATTCACAGGCAATTATTCTTCCTTGTCTTCGTCCCCGTACATGTCATTTTCCGGGTTGATATTACGACTCAGTCCAATGTTGGTAATCGCTTCTTTCGATTGCCTCTTTTCCAGTTCATCTCTGCGCTGAGCTCTGCGTATTTCGCGATCCTGATAACGTTTTTCACGGTGCTGCCTTCTTTGTTCCTGGACATTTTCAGCCATCTTGACAGTGGCTTGCCACATAATTAAATAGACAATGCCTTTAAAGAGATAGTAAATCAATACCAGAATCAGTAGAGTTTTTGCCAGTGGACTCATATCGAATACCCCTTTAGTCCCCCCGTTACAGAGCTATTAAATTAACATAAAATATCATCCAAAGCCGGAAGATTCTCTTCCGGCTTTGATAAATTTATTTAGTCCAGTTTTTCTCCTGCAGCCTTTAACCGCGCAATTGCTCTGTTCAATGATAGCTGCGCTCTGGCGTAATTGATGTTTTCATTACGTTGTGTCAAACGCTCACGGGCTCGTCTGGCAGAATCTTTGGCGCGCAGTATATCAATTTCTGACCCGCGCTCGGATGTTTCAGCCAATACCCGGGCCACATTATCAACGACTTCCATGAATCCACCACTAACAGCCATTTTCTTTTCTGCTCCGCTGGGTTCTCTATAACGAAGTACCCCAATCGTTAATGCTGTAACTAACGCCGCATGGTTCACCAATACACCCAGCTCGCCGTCAACCGCCGGAACAACTACAAACTGAACTTCATCCTTAAACACAATTTGTTCTGGGGTCACTATTTCTAGCATGAAGGTGTTGTCTGCCATACACTACGCCTCCAGTCTTTTTGCTTTGGCGATGGCAGTATCAATATTACCTACCATGAGGAAAGCTGCCTCAGTCAGATTATCATGTCTGCCTTCGAGCACCTGGGCAAAAGATTCAACCGTTTCAGCAATCGGTACATAAATACCAGGCTGACCGGTAAACTGTTCAGCAACGTGGAATGGCTGAGACAGGAAGCGTTGAATCTTTCTGGCCCGGGCAACTATGAGCTTATCTTCATCAGACAGTTCATCCATACCCAGAATGGCGATAATATCCTGCAGCTCTTTATAACGTTGCAGAATCTGCTGTACGCCACGAGCAGTATAATAATGCTTGTCGCCCAGTATCTGTGGGTCAAGAATACGGGAAGTGGAATCCAGGGGATCCACCGCCGGATATATACCCAGCTCAGCAATGGAGCGGGCCAGAACCGTGGTCGCATCCAAGTGAGCAAAGGTTGTTGCCGGTGCCGGGTCAGTCAGGTCATCAGCGGGAACATAAACAGCCTGTGCAGAGGTTATGGAACCACTACGCGTACTGGTAATACGTTCTTGCAATAGACCCATGTCAGTTGCCAGAGTGGGCTGATAACCAACCGCGGAAGGCATACGGCCAAGAAGTGCAGACACTTCGTTACCGGCCTGAGCGAAACGGAAAATGTTATCAATAAATATTAGAACGTCCAAACCGGATTTATCACGGAAATATTCTGCAACCGTCAATCCAGTCAGGCCAACCCGCAGACGTGCTCCGGGGGGTTCGTTCATCTGACCAAAGATCAAAGCACATTTGTCAATAACACCAGATTCAGTCATTTCACCCCATAGATCGTTTCCTTCACGGGTACGCTCACCCACGCCGGTGAATACTGAGTAGCCACCATGCTCATAAGCTATATTACGAATAAGTTCCTGAATAATAACGGTTTTACCTACTCCGGCGCCGCCGAACAAACCAATCTTACCACCTTTTGCATAAGGGCAAATCAGGTCGGCAACTTTTATACCAGTTTCCAACTGTTCAGTAGCTGGCAATTGATCAACCAATGCAGGCGGGTTACGGTGAATTTCCCAATAGTCAGAAGCTTCAACCGGGCCAGCTTCATCAACCGGCTGACCTAATACATTAACGATGCGCCCCAGACAACCTTCACCAACCGGAACTTTAATTGTTGCTCCGGTATTGGTTGCCTTCATACCTCTTATAATACCGTCTGTAGGCTGAAGCGCAACACAACGAACCGTATCGTTACCCAGATGCTGCATAGCTTCAAGAGTAACATCAATATCACGGCCGCTGTACATACTTTTATCCTGCTCATTGGATTTTATGCTAATAGCGTTCATCAAGTCCGGTAATTCAGCAGGCTTGAAACGGATGTCAACAACCGCTCCGATTACCTGGGTTACCTCTCCGTATGTCACATTAGCCATTATCTACTTTCCTCCTTTTTTCAGGGCTTCAGCGCCACCAACTATATCAAGAATTTCATCAGTAATCGCTGCCTGTCTCACATTATTCATTTTTAACGTCAGGCTGTCGATAATTTCCCCGGCGTTTTCAGTGGCGTTACCCATAGCGGTCATTCGAGCACCGAATTCACTGGCTTTACTCTCCAGCATAGCATTATAAATCTGACTGCCAATATATCTGGGCAGCAATGTCAGGAGAATTTCTTCAGCACTCGGTTCATAAATATATTCGACATAACGTTCTTCAACTTCTTCATCCTTTGTAGGAGGATCAATGGGCAGAACTTTTACAACCGTTGGTACCTGCCGCAAAGCGTTGATGAACTTGCCATAAACAATATAAACCTCGTCCAACTCTTCATTTTCATAAGCATTGACAATATACTGCCCAATTTCACGGGCATCAGCATAGCTTACATTATCACCCAGGTTAACAAACTCAGCATCCACTTCTCCACGTTTACGGAAGAAGTCTCTCCCTTTGCGGCCTACGGCAATAATCCCGTGGTCAACATCACGCGTATCTTCAGTGATTGTCTGAACGGTCAGACGAATAATATTGGAGTTAAATGCCCCACATAATCCGCGGTCTGCTGTAACAACTATATAGCCAACCTTCAGGATATCTTCCCGTTTTTCCAGCAGGGGATGGGTCACATCATAAGCAACTGCAGTTAGTCGAGCCAGTGTTCCCTGCAGGGTTTCCGTGTAAGGTCTGGATGCTTCTGCACTTTCCTGAGCCCGCCGTAACTTGGCTGCTGCCACCATTTTCATGGCTTTGGTGATCTGCTGAGTGTTTTTAACACTGCGAATCCTTCGTTTAAACTCTCTTACACCTGCTCCTGCCATCTAATTCACCACCTAAACTGCAAAAGTGGACTTAAACTCTGCTATGGCCTTTTGGAGTTTTTCTTCCGTCGCATCGTCCATTTTACCACTCTGCTTTATGGTGGTCAGAATTTCAGCATTAGCACTGCGTATAAATTTTAAGAAATCACTTTCAAATTCCTGCACCTTTTCTCTGGGTATATCATCCAGGTAGCCATTAACGCCAGTGTAAACAGATACTACCTGTTCTTCCATACTCATGGGTTGATACTGCTTCTGGATAAGAATTTCGGTAACTCGTTCACCTCTGGTCAGTCTGGCCAGAGTAGCTTTATCCAAATCAGAACCAAACTGAGCAAACGCTGCCAGTTCCCTGTATTGTGCCAGGTCAAGTCTAAGCTGGCCGGCAACTGACTTCATAGCTTTAGTCTGAGCAGCACCACCAACGCGGCTGACTGAAAGACCGGCATTTATGGCCGGGCGTTGACCAGCATAGAAAAGGTCAGTTTCCAGATATATCTGTCCATCAGTAATGGATATAACATTAGTTGGAATATAGGCAGATACGTCACCAGCCTGAGTTTCAATAATCGGTAATGCTGTAATTGATCCACCGCCCAGTGATTCATTTACCTTACAAGCTCTTTCCAATAAACGGGAATGGAGATAGAAAACGTCTCCGGGATAAGCTTCACGTCCGGGAGGACGCCTTAGCAACAGAGACATTTCACGGTAAGCTACCGCGTGTTTGGAAAGGTCATCATAAATAATCAGGACATCAGCGCCATCTGATTCCATAAACTCTTCGGCCATAGCAACCCCTGCATATGGTGCCATATACAGCAACGGCGCCGGCTCAGAAGCAGTCGCAGCAACAATAATGGTATAATCCATAGCGCCCATTTCTTCAAGCTTGGCTGCGATTCCGGCAATTGAAGACTGTTTCTGACCAATTGCCACATAGATACAAATCATATCCTTTTTCTCGCGCTGATTGATTATCGCATCTATAGCAATCGCGCTTTTACCGGTCTGGCGGTCTCCGATGATTAATTCACGTTGTCCGCGGCCGATGGGTACCATGGTATCAATAGCTTTTAGTCCGGTCTGCATCGGTGTATTAACTGGTGAACGGGCCACAACCCCTGGTGCTACACGTTCAATAGCACGGTATCTATCAGTATTAATAGGACCTTTACCATCAATTGGCTGTCCCAATCCGTTTACTACCCGGCCCAGCATAGCTTTTCCAACCGGAACTTCCATGATTCTTCCAGTAGCTTTTACTACGTCGCCTTCTTTAATATGGCTGTATTCACCCAGCAAAACAGCTCCAACGTTATCTTCTTCCAGATTAAGAACCATTCCGAAGGTTCCGCCGGTAAACTCCAGCAATTCGCCGGCCATTGCACCCTGTAAGCCGTAAACACGAGCAATACCGTCACCTACATAGATAACCGAGCCCACATTGCTGACCTCGACCTCGGATTGGTAGCGCTCTATCTGCTGTTTTAATATCGCGCTAATCTCTTCCGGTCTAATACTCATTTATGTGCTCACCCCTATCGATTAACTTATCTTTACTT
>JAAYBS010000227.1 GCA_012718855.1 Syntrophomonadaceae bacterium | reverse complement strand
TGCCGTTAAAAGGGTTGAACAATTAAACAAAAATTTACGGGAAAAAGATAAAGAAATTGAAACCCTAAAAAGTAAAGCCTCTCAGGCAACCAGTGAGGATATTATTTCCCAGGCAGTAACGGTTGGGGATGTCAAAACTCTAATTGCAGTAGTATCAAGTCCGGATACTAATACCTTAAGACAAAATGCCGAAATGCTTCGTGACAAACTGGGCAGTTCAGTGGTTCTGTTGGGAGCAGTAATCGGTGATCGGGTGGCCTTTGTCTGTTTTGTCAGTAAAGAATTGGTACCTCGTGGATTGCATGCCGGAAATATTGTGGCTCTGGCCGCTAAAGTAACTGGTGGAGGCGGCGGAGGCAGGCCAGACATGGCTCAGGCAGGGGGTAAAGAAGTTGATAAACTGGAAATGGCAATGGAAGAAGCCAGAAAAATGGTAGAAAAAACCTTGCTATAAACGAAGGAATCAGGCCTGCTGATGTAGAACAATTGCTTTTACAGGGGGGTGTTAGTTATGCCTCAGAGACCGGGAGAGACTGTCAGCTTTAAGCTGGATAGAGAAGGTGAGGAGAAGGTACGCACTATTCTACATAAGGTATATGAAGCCCTGGAAGAAAAAGGCTATAACCCCATAAACCAACTGGTAGGTTATATGATTTCCGGGGACCCAGCGTACATAACCAGTCATAATGAGGCTCGTAACCTTATTTGTAAGGTGGAACGGGATGAAGTGCTGGAAGTTTTATTAAAGAATTATCTGGGCAATTAAAAGGAATGTTATCCCCATGAGTTGTAATCATGGGGATAATTCATTTCAAATATAGTCAGGAGTTTATTATTTACGATGACAAGAAAAATGGGTTTGGATGTGGGGATAAAAAGAATCGGAATTGCCCTGAGTGATCCCATGGGGTGGACTGCTCAGGGTCATTCGGTATTGAATAGAAAGAATCTGCAGGATGATTTGCAGGAAATTGCCCGTTTATGCTTATTGATGGAAGTGGATGAAATCGTGGTGGGTATGCCCCGCAATATGAACGGTACCTACGGAACCAAAGCCGAGGAAATAGAAGAATTTGCCGGTAATCTGGCTGAAGTAATTGATCTGCCCATTGTATTCTGGGATGAACGATTAACTACCCGTGCTGCAGAGAGAACTTTACTGGAAGCTAATGTATCCAGAAAAAAACGCCGAGAAGTAATTGATAAAATTGCCGCGGTCAATATTTTGCAAGGTTATTTAAACCGGCAAAATTCAGGTAAATAATTTGACAAACGAATCAGGTTATGATTAGAATGTGACTAGTTTCTAAAAAGGGGTGATATAGATGCACGACGATGAATTATTTGAAGAAGAGTTTCCCGTGCTGATTCTGATTGATGAAGAAGGAATTGAACATCAATTTGAACTGCTGGCTGAATTGGAAATAGAATCTGATACTTACCGGGTTCTGCTTCCTTTTGTTGATGAGGAAGATATAGAAGATGACGAGGAAGAAGAACTGGAAGTAATAATTCTCAAAGTGGTTATTGACGAGGATGGTACAGAATTTCTGGCCGATATCGAAGATGATGAGGAATGGGAAAAGGTTGCTGATGCCTGGCAGGAATTAGTAGACTCTGAAGAAATATAAGTTTTGTTTCTGTTATAGAAAAAGAAGCCTGACGGCTTCTTTTTTACTTTTTTGAGTGTATTAAATTTGTAATAAGATAGTATATAATTGAATAGGCAGTAAGAAAATTGCATTGTTGGGGGTTTTGCTCTTGGCAGAACATAGTCGCCGGATTTTATTTCTGGCCTCACTGGTAATTTTGGGCATAGTTTGTGCCATGATAATTTATTTCTATCAAATATTCTATGAATCAGAATACTTTTTGCCTGGCGTACAAATAGCTTCTGTTGAAGTTGAGGGTTTAACCAGGGAACAGGCAACCGATAAACTTAATGAATTAATAGATGAAATATATCAACAACCATTGATGTTTTATTATCAGGAATACAACTATCCTTCTTTGCTTAATAGAATAAGTCAGCGTCAGGACCCTGCTGCTATGGTTGAAGATGGCTGGAGACAGGAACAAAAACGGGATATTAAATCCAAGCTGTTCAATTTGGATGGCTCCAGAAGCATTACATATTATGAACATATCACCTATGATAGACAGGCTATTATTGAAATGGCAGAAGAATGGGCACCATATGTTGTAATTGAACCGGTAAACCCCCGATTGGAAATGGACCCCCAGCAGGGGTTAAAGATAATACCAGGACAACCCGGCCACACTATTAATATTGAGAAGACTCTGGAAAACCTGCCTTCTAAATGGGCTGATTTTAATGGTGATATAAAAGTGCCCATTGTAATTGAGGAAGCACAGCCCCAAATTACAGAGGAAGATTTAAAAAGCATGGGCGAGCTGGCTCATTATACTACCTGGTATAATACTGGGGAAATAGACCGTTCCCACAATCTGGTAAGAGCAGCCTATACTATTAACACCCGGGTGGTCCAACCAGGAGAGGTTTTCTCTTTTAATCAGACCGTAGGCAAACGCAGTTTTGAAACTGGATATCGGGATGCCATGGTTATAGTTGGAGGCAAATTTGAACCCGGGGTGGGGGGAGGTATTTGTCAGGTATCTTCCACATTATATAATGCAGTTCTATTATCGGGTTTGGAGATAGTAGAAAGACATAATCACAATCTGGCGGTAGCCTATATACCAACTGGACTTGACGCTACGGTATCGTACGGGCTGCAGGACTTTAAATTCAAAAATAATACCCGGCATCCGGTTTATTTGAGAAGCGTAGCTGGTGGTGGAGGTTTAACCATAACCATTTATGGTCATCTTAGTAATAAAAAGAATATTACTCTCGAGCATTATATTGACCAGGTGATACCTTTCCAAGAAATTCGGGAGAAAGATCCCACTCTGGCTCCAGGGGAAGAAAGAATTGAAACTAAAGGAATGCCAGGTTATGTAGCCAGATCATACCGGGTTTTCCATGACAACAATGGGGAAGTTATTATACGGGAAAAGCTGGCTACAGACCGTTATAGCCCGTTAAATAAAATTATATTTGTAGGTGAGGAGCCACCGGTAGAGGGTGAAGTATCACCGCCAAATCAAAACGAGCCACAACCGGATCCAAATCTGGAGACAGGTTTGGAAACCGTGCCGGAAAATGAATCAGCAGTTGATTATACTCAAGGGGAAGGATATGAGTAAAGTTATAACCGAAAAGCCTAATCGAAGACGATCGATTTTTATAGCTATACTACTTTTAGCAATTATCGCAGGAAGCGGATGGCAGTTGTTTAATAGCCAGTTTCAGCCGGTAGATGCCAATGACAAAACTTATCAGGATATTATTATTCCCGCCAGTAGTACTGCCCGTCAAATTGCTGATATTCTTGAGGAGAAAAATCTTATTCATAGCCAGCGGGCTTTTTTATCCTATTGTAAAAAGCATGGATATGATAGCAGTTTAATGGCAGGCCATTATCAATTTAGCCGTAGCCAGCCATTAGCTGATATAGCCGAAGCCATTGCTACCGGAAAGGTAGTCACTATTTCTTTTACGATTCCCGAAGGCTATACAGTAAAACAGATAGGGGATTTGCTGGTCAAGAAGAATATTGTAACCAGGGGGAGCTGGGATCAGGCTGTTGCATCAAACTACGATTATACCTTTCTTAAGGGGTTGCCGCCCGGCGAAAAGAGTCTGGAAGGCTTTCTGTTTCCAGACACCTATATTATTGCTGAAGATACATCTGCCCGCCAGATAGTAGATGCCATGCTAAGCCATTTTGAGTTATTATGGCAGCAGGAATTTGCTGCATTGGCAAAAAACAGAGGTCAGAGCATAAATGAATTAGTTACTATAGCATCATTAATAGAGGAGGAAGCTCGTATTAGCAGTGAGCGTTCAATTATATCAGGAGTTATCTACAACCGCTTGCAACGCGATATGTTACTGCAGATTGATGCAACAATACTCTATTGTTTGCCAAAGCACCAGGAGGTTTTATATTATCGTGATTTGGAAGTGGATAACCCCTATAATACATATCTTTATCCCGGGTTACCTCCGGGACCGATTACCAATCCAGGCAAGAAAAGCATAGAGGCAGCCCTGATACCTGATAAGCATAACTATCTCTATTATGTATCGAAGGGAGACGGCAGCCATCATTTTTCGGAAACCTATGCACAGCATTTGGCTGCCAAAGGAAAATATATAGACTGAGTCAGGGAATCAAATAATTCAAAAGGATAAAGAACCTGAC
>JAAYBS010000226.1 GCA_012718855.1 Syntrophomonadaceae bacterium | reverse complement strand
TTACGGTAAAAACATTCGCAAATAACTTTACTCCCGAATCCGAAGGATTAATCAACCCACCCCAGGAATATTTACCTTCCCCTAAAGTTAATATTTCCGACTGTCCTAGAAAATACTTTCCTGCAACAGATTTCGCAAAGGGGTTGGGAAGACTGACCACCTGTGGTGTAAGAGTCTTGGATGTTGACCTGCTCTTATTGGTTTTAACCGCCATAACCTGGCTCCTCTCAAACGGTATCTAATCTATTTTATGAAGCTGTTGATATTATGTTAACGATCCGTTGCTAAAGCTGCTATGGGGTTGATAAAGACAGGCAATTTTATCTATGGCTTATCACTTTTCACATTTAAAATCACAAGGGGAATCCATTATACAATTTTTACAGGATTGCTTCGATACCGACAGGGGTTTTTCTTTCATCAAACTGCGGGCCATCTTAAGCGCAGCCTGTACCTGTTGTTTCTCGCCTTCTACTGCCATCATGACGCCACCCTCAGAACCGCCTGTTCCACCAGCACTTACGACCGTAGCCTCCAGTCCGAATAGGGTTTTTATAGCATCTATTTCCGTATAAATTTGTCCCCCCGGCAAAATGGCCAAACCGCAGCGCAATCCCAGACTGTTATCAATACGTTTAATACCCATAACCTTTGCTGCTGCCTGGCAGGAGGGAATCATCTTTTCATGACCTACCGGGATGATAACCTGGGAGCCACGGGCGGCCAAAATACCAAAGGAAGCTCCCACGGTTCCTCCGCCGGGACTGGCCATCAGCACTCCGGCATTTCCGCCGGCATCAAAGGCATTCGCTCCTTTGATAAATACATCATCACGTTCAAACCCGTTTAGAAATTCTGCCCAGTCAGCTTCTATCCGTTGACCCTTTTCCAGGCATATATGGGATAAACGGTTATCAGCCGTAACACAGGGCAGTCCCTTACTTATGACACCTGTCGCAAACAAACCTTGCTCCTCCGCATTAATTAAACCCAATTCATGAGCAATATAAGAATTGGTGGTGCCAACACAGATAATTATTTTACCCTTGGTATACGCATGCCTAAAAACGGGGTCATTGATTACTCCACGGGCAATAAGACGTTTGGCTGCCGCCGGGGATAAGACGAATGTAGCAATCATTCCTGCAACCTCCCGGTATTAGAATCAATTTTATTGGCAATAAATCCAGCTACCCATGCCGGAGTTATATATCTGCGCTTCAGACGATCATTAATAAGGAATATTTATCCTGCCAGCATCTGACTTTGTCTATACAAATTGTGCTATCTTATTGCTCTTGCTCCAAATTTTCATATTTTGAGCTTCATTAATTAGTCCATCCCTCAAATCAGGATGAGCAATATTAATAATCCGTTCAGCCCGCTCCCAGGTACTGCGGCCGGCCAGATCGCATTTACCATATTCAGTAATGATAATGTGCGCCTGAGTACGGGGAACGCTGACTATTGATCCCAGAGGAAGCATGGGCACAATCCGCGACTGTAGGTTGCCCTGCTTATCCTGGTAGCTGGAAGTACAGCAAATAATGGCTTTGCCGCCCCTGGAACTATATGCACCGGTAACAAAATCCAATTGCCCGCCAGTGCCGCTAATATGACGGGTACCCGACGATTCTGAGGAAATCTGCCCGAATAAATCTACCTCTATACAGCTGTTTATCGACACAACGTTATCATTCATAGCAATAATGTAGGGATCGTTGGTATAGGTAGTAGGATAGGCGGCCAGACTGGGATTATTGTCTATCCAATCATATAAAAATTGACTTCCGGCGGCAAAGGCGTAAACCGTCTTGCCTATATCAATCGATTTGCGCTTATTAGTCAATTTCCCGGCTTTATACAAATGATAAAAGGCATCACATAACATTTCGGAATGACAACCTAAATCTCTTAAATCGGATTCGGCCAGCAGCGTACCCACAACATTGGGCATACCGCCAATTCCCAACTGAAGACAAGCCCCGTCAACTATCTCGTTCATTACATATTCAGCAATCTTTTCATCGGTTATCGTAGGTGGGGCGGCCGGTATTTCCACTACCGGTGAGTCAGCTTCCACAATGTAATCCACCTCAGAGATATGTAACAATTCTTCACGCCCGCCGCATGCCCAGGGTAAACCCGGACAAACTTCCACTACGATCTTCTTGGCCACATCACATATGGCGCGAAGGACGGCTACACTACAGCCAAAATTAAAATAACCGTGTTTGTTCATCGGTGGAACTCTAAACATAGCTACGTCAACATCGTCATAGAGACTCTTTCTATAGAAGAGGGGATTGTTACGGTATAGGTTAGGAATATGCCAGGCATTTCCTTTATCATGCTGGGCTCTGTCAACCCCTCCAAAATGCCAATTGTTCATATGAAAAGTTTCGCCTTCCGGATCAACTTTCCAGATTTCATGCTCTTTGGCACTCATAACCAGACGTATTTTGATATCCTCAAGTTCATCCTTGCGGGCCGCCAATGCTGCATCCAACGCATAGGGATTGGAAAGAATCTGGCCCCAATCAAGCCAATCTCCACTTTTGACAACCTTTACGGCTTCTTCGGCACTAACTAATTTTGAAAGATACTCAACAGCATAAGACAAGCTGCTCACTCCTTGTATTTTAAACTAAATAGTAATCTTCGCCCGTTCCCGCATAAAAGCAATCTGGTGATCAATATCACCTTGAATTTCGGCAATACGCTGCTCAGCATCAGAGCCTTTAAGCAGACGGTTGAAACGCCCCTGCTTCATGACATATTCATTAACTGGCTCTGCTTTCTTTTTGCCGCTGATGATTTGCGAGCTGGGGTTATTAAAATCGATCTTGCCATTTTCTGCCTCCCATAACAACCAGGCACCGTTGCGTACAGCCATACGGCTCATTTGCACGGTTTCAGGCATATCGAACTGCCAACCTAAATAGCAGGGGGCCAGAATCTCGATATATTTCATACCGGGGATGTTTTTGGCTTTTACCACCTTGTCGTACAAATCCCCCGGATAAGCCACGGTGGCAGTAGCCACGTAGGGAATATTATGCTCCAGCATCAGCAGGGCCATATTTTTCTTGGGCTGGCGCTTACCGGTGGGAGTGGTAGTAGTAAAACTGCCGCGCGGTGTTGCACCGCTGCGTTGCACGCCGGTATTGCTGTAGGCTTCGTTATTATAGCAAAAGAAAATCATATTATCGTTGCGCTCGGCTGCGGCTGAAAGTGCCTGAAAACCGATGTCATAGGTACCGCCATCACCTACCCAGCTGAATACCGTAGGCAGTTCACCTTGCAGACGGCCCTTTTCCTTCATTATTTCGAGGGCATGGGTAATACCGGAGGCCGAAGAGCCTGCGGTAGCAAATGTAATATTAATGCAGGGCCAATTATAAGCCAATTTAGGGGTCATACCCATGCTGGCTACTGAGCAGGAGGGAGTCAGCAGCATGATGGCATTTGAACCCAAAGCCTTGCCTACGATGCGCAGCGCCATAGTGGCAGGGCAGCCGCCACAGGCTCCGTTACCGCTTAAAACCTGTTCCGTATCCGGTAATTTTTTAATACTGGTAGTCATATCTCATCCATTCCTTTCAGGATCTATGCCTTATTCTCCATATCACCGAGTGTAAATTTTTTAGGTTGATGGATAATAAAAACACGGGCTTTCACATACTTAAAAGTCCACCATACGGGTATCACTGATGTGAACTTCGTTCACAATTAATGTTGTGGGCACAAGTCAAACTTTTCTATTCATCCATCATGGCGCGAATCTCGGCAGCCATGAAGCGTCGGGTCAGATCGATTCCTCCAATGCCCATTACCCGATTTTTTACCGTGATGTCGTTGCGCCTGCCAAAGAGCATACTTTTAAGCTCTGAAGCCAAAATTCCTCCGGGGTGCCCGAAGTTATAGTTTCGGTCCAACACCATCACCTGAGCATTTTGTGGCAGGGCACTAATGATATCCTCAGCTGGAAATGGCAGAAATAAACGTGGCCTCAACAGCCCGGCTTTAATGCCCTGTTCACGAAGAATGTCTATCGAAAGTCTTAATTCTGCCGCCATACTATTGATAGCAATCGCTACTACTTCGGCGTCTTCCAGCCGATAGGTATCGATGGTATCACCGTCCCACATGCCGGTGATATCCTTGTATTCCTGCGCCGCCTGCTTTACAAGCGGGATCGCTGCCAGGATATCTTCAGACAACATCTGGCGGAAAGGTGCGTATTCGGCCGCATTGGTCACATTGCTGAAGGAAGAGGGATGATTCGGGTCAAGCCTCCATTCCGGTTCATACGGAGGCAAGAAACGGTCGATATCCTCCTGAGGCGGCAAAGTGAGCGGCATAAGACAATGGGAGATCGCAAAGCCGTCAAAATTGACCATCACCGGGATATTAATCTGCTCAGCCACGCGGTAAGCCTGCAAAATGGTGTTGAACACCTCCTGATTGGAAGAGCAGTGGTATTGGATCCAGCCGGTATCGCGCTGTGCCATTGAATCCTGATGATCAGCCCACAAGGTCCAGGGGGCAAAAATACCACGGTTAACATTACACATTACCACCGGTAAACGTCCTCCGGAAGCCATATGTAAAACTTCGTGCATATATAATAGGCCATTGGCCGAGGTGGCGGTGAAGACACGGGCGCCAGCAGCGGATGCGGACACAGCAGCGGCCATGGAGCTATGTTCTCCTTCCACCGGAATGAAACGGGCGTGCAGCTCATCATTTTCAACCATGGCGGCTATCGCTTCCATAATGCTGGTCTGGGGGGTGATAGGGTAGCCAGGCACTACGTCCACCCGGGCACTTTTTACGGCCAGCGCGGCGGCATGAGCACCGGTATCCATTGTAACTTGTGCTGATTTCATACTGCTACTCCTCCTTTATCATGCTGATTGCACCGGTGGGGCATTCTTTGGCACATACGCCACATCCCTTGCAGTAGCGGTAATCAATCGTACTTTCATTGCGGTCAATAACCGCTTCCGGACAATATACCCAGCAAATTTGGCATTTGGTACAATTCTCCTTGTCAACCACGGGACGGTGGGTTCGCCAGGAACCGGTGTCACCACCAGCCCCCTTCATCGGCCAGGAAATAGGCCGGTAGGCTTTCGTAACTGATTTCATTTATTTCCATTCCTTTCGCTAATCCCGATATAAAATACACTATAATCTAATTTGCGTTACGGTGTTATAAGCCTTGCTGGCGGCACCCAGATTACGCTCGCCATTATTACCCGGCCATTTATTCAGTATGGTTTGTTCCATAATATTTTGCGGAATGTCTAGTACCCGGCACACCGCGCCAAACAACGGAATATTTATAAAAGGCCCATCAGCGGAAAATAATCCGGCTTCGCGGGCAATAGCGTCTGCATCTACCTGCCAGGTAGGGTGCTTATCCAGGGCTACAGCTTGGGGAGCATTGATGATCACAGCTCCGTTCTCATTAATGCCTTCACTAAGTGCAGCTTCGGTTAGCTTTTCACTCATTACTACCACATAATCCGGCAGTTCGCATTGACTATGCGCGTGTATAGTAGCGGGGGACATACGTACTGCCGCCCGTACCGGCGCTCCGCGACGTTCCACCCCAAAGAAAGGCAATGCCTGCCCTTGATTACCGTTTTCCAGTGCAGCTTGTGCTAACAAATGAGCCAGGGTAACGGAGCCCTGCCCGCCAAACCCGTTTATTCGTAGTTCTAACATGCTGTTCCTCCATTCTTCCGTAAAAAAATAAACCCTTCGCTCAGAATTCTGAGACGAAGGGATTAACTCCGCGGTACCACTCAAGTTAACGGTTAAAGCCGTTCACTCCATCAGGATACAGGACCTTAAGACCCATATCCCCTTCCTTATAACGGCGGAAGTTCCGTCCGAGCCTACTTTCTAAAAGATTTCGGTCGGCAACTCCAGGGTGAGTTCTGTCTGCCTCTTCGACCGCCTTACACCAGGCAGCGGTTCTCTATAGCCCGAGAATCAGCTTACTATTCCCTGTCATCGTTATTTTTTGGTATATTGCATCTTATTATAATGACCTGGTATTTTTCTGTCAAGATTTTTTGCTAAGCCTTCTTGTTAATCAGCCATAGGGTCTTGGATAACGTAACCACTGTGGGGGCAATCCCTGCTCCCAAATAAATCATGTTGACCCGACCCTCGAGGGCGCAAATTCCATATTA
>JAAYBS010000022.1 GCA_012718855.1 Syntrophomonadaceae bacterium | reverse complement strand
TTAGAGGCTACGAAATCCCAGTTGACCAGATCCCAGAATTTTTCTACATAAGTGGCACGGGCATTTCTATAATCTATATAATAAGCGTGTTCCCAAACATCGCAAGTCAACAGGGGCTTTTTGCCGTCTGTTAGTGGATTACCGGCGTTACTGGTGCTGACTATTTCCAATTTGCCATCTTTATCCTTAACCAGCCAGGCCCAACCGGAACCAAAGGTTCCTACTGCTGTCTGCGTGAATTTATCCTTGAACGCAACAAAAGAACCAAAGGTTTGATTTATAGCTTCCGCCAGCTTTCCGGCAGGTTCTCCGCCAGCTTTGGGCGCCAGACAGTTCCAATAAAATGTATGGTTAAAAACCTGAGCGGCATTATTAAATATGCCACCGCTGGACTTCAGTATAATTTCTTCCAGAGACATATTTTCAAACTCGGTGCCGGCAATCAACTTATTCAGATTGGTTACATAGGCTTGATGGTGTTTTCCGTAGTGATACTCCAGGGTTTCTTTTGAGATAATCGGTTCCAAAGCATCCTGCTCAAACGGTAGTGATGGTAATTTATGTTCCATCTAAGATACCTCCTTTTTATCTATCTATTTTTAAATTATACTATGAGTTCAGCTGAAGACCAAACCATAATGCTGCTAATTAGTTATAAATTGACGGTTTCAGTTACAGGTTGATGCGGTTTTTTACTCTGGTCAGGCTTTTTTCTATTTCTGAAACATCCGGCTTAAATTGCAGCAAGTTCCCTTCCAACATCAATAATTTACCGTCTACTATGGTAGCATAAACGTCGCTGGCTTTAGCCTGATAGACTAATTGAGAATATACCTCTGCTTCACTGAGGGGGCGGGTATGCCAGCTATCCAGATCTACAATGGCAACATCAGCCTTTTTACCAGGCTCCAGACTGCCGATTTCATTTTCCAGACCCAAAGCTTTGGCTCCACCCAGGGTGGCCATTGCAAATACAGTCTCGGCCGGCATGCTGGTGGGGCCATAGATTGGCTTTTGTATAAGAGCTGCCAGACGCATTTCCATAAAGGCATCAAGATTATTGTTGCAGGGAGGACCATCTGCTCCCAGGGCAACGTTACAGCCCAGTTTTAGCAGCTCTGGAATTTTAGCAATTCCGGAAGCCAGTTTCAGGTTGGCAGAAGGGCAATGGGTTATATTTGTGCCGCTGCCTGCCAGGATATCCATTTCATCTTTATCTATATGAATGCAATGAGCCAGTATCAAACGCGGAGAGCATAATCCCAGGCTGTTCAACCAGTTGATATTACGCATGCCCCACAGATCCTCAATTAAATATACTTCTGCCCGGTTTTCAGAGGCGTGGGAATGAATCTTGATATTTTTTTCAGCGGAAATACGACTGATCTTTAAAAGCAATTCTTTGCTGCAGGACAGGGCAAAACGAGGGCAAAAAGCATAATTGATCCGGCTGTTATGGGTTTCATGCCATTTTTCATATAGATCCATACTTTCCTGCAAAGCATTTTCGGTAGTATCCAATAAGGCAGGAGGAACATCTGCACCATTATCCATCATACATTTGCCGCCCAGATAACGCATACCTGATTCTTTGACGGCCTCGAAAACTGAGTTGGTATGATTAACCGTAGGCATATCCGCTATAGCTGTTGTGCCACCCCGCAGAAGTTCGGCACATCCAAGTATGGCGGAGTGATATAACGACTCCCGGTCATGGGCAGCTTCCAGCGGCCAGATACGCAGTTTAAGCCAGTCCAGCAGTTCCAGGTCATCAGCCATACCCCGGAACAGGGTTTGACATAGATGAACATGAGTTTGGATTAATCCGGGAATAACCAGTTTATTTCCGGCATTTATAATCTGAACAGCCGGGGGGTTATCCAATTTCCCAATAGCAGTTATCAACCCGTTTTCTATCAACAGGTCAGCTTTTAAAACATCACGGCTGGCATTCATAGTTACAATGGTACCGTCTTTTATCAATATGGACATAAAAGTCCCCCTTTTCTTACTTATACATTTTACTTTATTCCATTGATATTTTACCTTATATTTCAGCTTTTACCTTCATAACTTGCAGAAGGGGGGATTAATATTAACGCACCTGATATGCTTAATTCCAAAGTGGGGAGTTTAATATTCAGGTTATCCTGCCCGGCTATTGCCGGCATGATACTTTACTCTTTACTTAGTATAATTGATACCATTTTTGTAGCACGTCTGGGTGCATTGCCGTTGGCTGCATTGACATTGACTATCCCTATTCAGATACTGCTGGTCTCCCTGTCTTCTGCGACTGGAACGGGTATAACTTCTTTAATTGGTCGTACCCTGGGAAAGTCAAATATTAGAATGGCCAATAATATTGCCTGGCATGGAATAATCATCAGCCTGGTTTATGGACTGGGGTTTATGCTGCTGGGATTTATGTACGTTGATAGTTTATTATTGTTATTTGGTTGTACGGCCGCCGCTTTTTCATTATGCCATGATTATTTACTTATAGTGTTATCAGGCTCCATGTCCATTTTTATTCCCATGACCCTGGGAAATATTATACAGGGAGAGGGAAATACGATGACCCCGGCTTTGGTATCACTTAGTGGAATGGTTTTGAATGTTTTGTTTGATCCCTTGTTTATGTTTGGGATTGGAATATTTCCGCCTCTGGGACTTAATGGAGCAGCGGTAGCCGGTATTCTGGCACAAATAATTTGTACATTTCTTATGATTATAATAATAAAATCACGCCCGGGAATACTTACCTGGAATACATCCCACTTCCGACCGGACTGGGAAATAATAAAAGGGATATATCAGGTAGGCATGCCAACTATGGTAATGGAGTTGGCAGGGGTGGTTGTATTGGCTTTGTTAAATCGGGTGCTAGTCGGTTATGGTTATACGGCTGTGGCGGCCATGGGTATTTTTATGCGGGTCCGTTCACTGGCTTATATGCCGGTGTTTGGATTATCCAATGCAGTTATGCCGGTTGCGGCTTTTGCCTACGGAGCCAGTAAGTTGGAACGCGTAAAAGAAACCCTGGTTAAGTCAATTAGTCTGGCGGTGTTGTTTATAAGCGCAGGTTGGTTGATTATGCAAATTCAACCGGTTTGGATTATGAGTTTTTTTACTCGGGATGTTTATCTGGTAAAGGTTGGAGAATCCTGTCTCAGATTATCAACGTTATTTTTACCGGTCATGGGACCATTAATAATGCTTTCTACGGTTTTACAAGCAACGGGACGAGGCATGCAGGCTATGTGGATATTTTTATCTCGTCAGGGAATATTCTGTTTGCTTATATTCCTCTTATCAGGCTGGTATGATTTGCAGGGTGTATGGTTGGCTTTTTCAATTTCAGAATTGCTTTCAGCAGTTATGGCTGTACCTTTCATTTGGCATTTCTGGGAAGCTCAGAGCAGAAAAAAGATTCCGGTACAAACTATTTTTATGGGTCGATACCTGGTTAATAGATGGTGGGCATGGTTACGGTGAATTGACTATAATCAAATGAAAATATTAGTCACCCAAACTATCGCAAAATACCTTTTTATAGTAGAACCAAGTTTTAAATAAGAGGAGTTATTATTAGAATGCAGAATTAATAATTACTGGCATCAAGAAGGTGCTGCTATAGCCACGAAGGTTGGGTTTTATAACCTGTACCCCCGGCGTGGTTATTTTTATTTGAGAAAAACCATTCTAATTGAAAAAGATGTTATTATTAACAAAAAGGTGGAGGTTGTTCTGTGAAGATCGCAGTTGTAGATGGACAGGGTGGAGGAATTGGACGAGTTATAGTGGAAAAACTGCGTCAGGAGTTTGGTTCCCGCTGTACAATTTTAGCCTTGGGTACTAATGCGCTGGCATCCTCAGTAATGCTCAAAGCTGGTGCCAATGAAGCTGCCAGCGGTGAAAATGCGGTGATTTATTCCAGTTCACGCGTTGATATAATTACCGGTTCGATAGCTATCATCGCGGCCAATGCGTTTTCCGGTGAACTGACTCCGCGTATGGCAGAAGCAATTGCTACTTCGGAGGCGGTCAAGGTATTATTGCCAATTAATCGTTTTAATATAGAAGTTTGCAGTACGATTGACGAACCTTTACCTTTACAGGTGGATAGTCTGGTCGACAGAATTATTAATCTTTATAACCATAGATTTGCTTAAAATAAGTATAAACCGGAAAGGTGGTAGTATAAAAATGTGCAAAAACATGCCGCCCCTGGAACTGGCTATACAGTTTCACGGTCATGTATGTCCAGGATTGTTGTTTGGAGTCAGAGTAGCTGAGTTTGCGCAGCAAAAACTGGGTGTGGACGCTGATAATGATGAAGAGTTGTTGGCTATTGTGGAAAATGATTCCTGTGCTGTAGATGCAATTCAGGCTATCTTAGGCTGTACTTTTGGTAAGGGCAATTTAATTTTCAGAGATTATGGCAAGCAGGTCTATACTATTGCCAGTCGTGAAAGTGGCCGGGCCATCAGAATCGCGCAAATATTTGGCAGTATGGACAGTACCGAATCCAAACGATTTCGCCAGTTAAAATCACTAACCTGCCTTAGTCCCCAGGAAGAAAATGAATTGGAGGAGCTGTTATCAGTTTTATTTGAACAAATAATGTCCAAACCGGTAAATGAACTATTTAAATGGAAGGAAATAGAGATGCCGGGAGTGGAGAAAGCCGTTATATTACCAAGTATTGAATGTCAGATTTGTGGGGAAGGAGTTATGCAATCGCGGGCCAGTACAACTAATCGGGGATTGGTTTGCCCGACTTGCAGATTGGAAGGTGGGGTGAATTATAATGTGTGAGGCTAATGTTTATCTAAATAAGGGTGGTCAGGAAGAGTTGTTTATGGAAAAAGTTGACCGCATTATTCCCGGTGAAGATCAAACCTTGTTTATGGAGAGTATTTTTGGTGAACGCCGTCGGGTCAAAGCCCGTATCACTGAGATGGAGCTGGTTCATCATCGTATAATTATTGAAGAGATTCGTGAAGATATTGCTGAACCTACATTGGAGATATGGCTGGAACCAGAAACTGACCATGGACATTTTCATGAGGGCGAAGAAGTAGAACTTAAATTATTGCGTGGTTACAATATGAAACCTGCTAATGAAGGTGAATGGAATTCACCCCAGGTGTGGGTAATAAACCATAACGGGACCCGTAAGCAGGCTGACTTACATTTTCATGATTTAATCGGTCATATACATCTGGGCAGCGAAACTGATGGTTTATTACAGGTGTATGCCAGTGAAATGGGCCAACAGGAGCTATATGCAAAATTGTTGATAGAGGTTGGTCATCGCCATCATCATAGTCTGGAACCAATTGGTTTGCCGCTGGAGATTGTCCCCTGTGACAATTCCCATGCCCGCATGGGAGAAAGTTTTCAGGTACAAGTATTAAAAGCAGGTAAACCGGTTGCCGGGAAAGAGGTACAGGCTACTTTTGCCAGTACCAACAACCGTAATTATCCTCATGTAATGACTACTGATGAGGAAGGGAAGGCCAGATTGTTTTTAACTGCCCGGGGCAATTATCTGTTTACGGTCAGAGATGATAATATTACCAGTACCTTTACACTGATTAAGAGTTTTTAATGGTGCTGATCAGAAATTATGTTATCCCCGGTTGTTTATCATGACCGGGGATTTTCTATTATATCACGGGCGGCAATGACTCCTGATACACTGGCCTGAATTAATCCTCTCGTAACCCCGGCACCATCACCAACAGCCCATAGACCATCTATATCAGTTTTCAGATGGTTGTTTAATTGGGGCCTGGCAGAATAAAACTTGGTTTCGATTCCGTACAGCAGGGTATGGTCGGATGCCACGCCGGGCATAGCATTATCCAATGCCTCAAGAAATTCCGTAATTCCTACCAGATAGCGATGTGGAAGTACCAAAGATAAATCGCCTGGGACTGCACCCTTCAGGGTGGGCTCCAGCATACCGCGTTCAATGCGGGCAGTGGTGGAGCGTCGGCCACGCTTTAAATCTCCCAGCCTTTGTACTATTATACCTCCACTAAGCATATTAGCCAGACTGGCTATATAACGTCCGTATATTACAGGTTGATCAAATGGTTCAGTAAATTCCTGACTTACTAACACTGCAAAGTTAGTATTTTCTGACTTGCTATTGGCAAAAGCATGACCGTTTACAGTAATTATGCCGTTGGTATTTTCCATGACTACATGACCATTTGGATTCACACAGAAGGTTCTGACCATATCATCAAATATACGAGTATTATAGATTATTTTTGGTTCCCAGATGTTATCTGTAAATTCCTGCATGGTGACTGCCGGAACTTCAACTCTTACGCCAATATCAACCTGATTATTATTGAGGATTATCCCTAGCTTGGAAGCCTGCTCAGTAAACCACTGGGCGCCTTCCCGCCCGGGAGCCAGGATAACCTGCGGTGCATAATAGGTATTAGTATCAGTACGAACGCCAGTTACGCCTCCGTTTTCAACTAATATATCCTGAACGGTTTCCCCAGTATGTATCTCTATCTTTTTATCCAGATAAGTACGCATATTATGTAGGACTTTGAGGGTATTTTCAGTTCCCATATGCCTTATGCGCGCTGGAATCAGTTTCATGCCGGCTCTGGATACCCTGGTTTGCAGATCGGCAACAATTTCATTATCCTCACCGAATAAACGGTCAGGCGCACCGTAATGTACATATGTTTCGTCAACATAATTAATCATGTTTTGCAGATTGCTTTTACTAATATAATTATTCAACCAGCCGCCAAATTCGGTAGTGAGGGTTAGTTTACCGTCTGAAAAAGCTCCGGCTCCGCCCCATCCGCTCATTATTGAACATGGTTTGCATTCCCGGCAAAAGGGGTTATTGTCACCAATAAGACATTTACGCTGTTCTACGTTTTTACCTTTCTCCAGCAACAGCACATTTAAATTGGTGGTTTTAGTTATTTCCAGGGCAGCAAAAATACCCGCCGGACCTGCACCCACAATTATAAGATCAAAAAAATTTCCCATATGTATAACCTCTTAAATTAACCAATTTTACACCCTCAAGATTTTTGGGCAACTAATTATTTTATATTCCTGTACGATAAAGATTATATCATACCAGTCGCGTAAAGAATGGTAAAATACAATACAAAGGGTTTGGGCTTAAAGAGGGAGGGGTCGTACGTGCCACTGCCAATGGCTTATTTATTATGGGGAACTGAAGATTATCTGATTGATAAAAAGATAGATGAGATAATTATCAATATTGAACAAGAATCCGGGGAATCACCAGAGATATTAAGAATCGACGCTGATGAGCTGACTCCGTTGCAATTGGCAGAAAACCTGGAGTTTAGTCCGTTATTTTCCTGGCGTAGAATAGTGCTGATAAAGAAGCCTGAGTTTATGAAAAAATCTGGTCGTAAACAGAAACAAACCAAAGAATATGAACAAGTTCTGTCAACTTTTTTTACTCGGGATAATTCTATGCAAACGCTTATTATTACTGCCAGTGAATATGATAAAGCTCATCCGGTAGTAAAACTGTTGGAGAAATATAGTGAAACCATTAACTTTGAACGACTAAAACCTGCAGAAATGCGCAAGTGGATAATGAAAGAATTTAAAAGCAGGAATGCCGAAGCCTCATCAGCAGCCATAGAATTAATTATTAAACATAGTTTTGATATGTATTACATGCTTAATTTTATTGAAAAACTGTCGCTTATAACAAATGGACAGCTAATAAATGACGAACTGGTCAGGCAAGAGATAGATGTATGGGAAACCAGGAATGATAATGAAATTTTTAAATTTATAGATGGGCTGATGAGTCGCAAAGTTGATGAGTCGGTAAAATCATATTACCGTCTCAGTAATTGGGGTAAAAGGCCATCTGAAGTATTGGGTATGATGGGCAATCAGTTTGCTACGCTGGGACGAATAAAGTATTATCTGGACAAAGGTTTTAATAAGGAACAGATTATAACTCATACCGGGATGAAAGAATATCCTGTCACTAAAATGATGTCAAACAGCAGAAGGTTTTCCTGGGATGAGATTAACCGTATATTTGACTGGCTTTTAGAGGCGGATTATTCTTTTAAGCGGACCGGCATAGATAATGAGCTGATTATGGAGATGCTTATTATGCGAATTTGCACTGGAAAATAAAAAACCTGCCGTTATGACAGGTTAGCTGGGCTGATTTATTTGATTAAACTTTTTAGTTAAGGCCGATTTTTTACGAGCGGCAGTATTTTTATGCAGAATACCTTTGGAGACGCTCTTATCAACAAGGGAAATAGCATTTACCAGGCTTACCTGAGCATTTTCCACATCATTGCTGGCAAGAGCAGATTCATATCTTTTAATCGCATTTTTCAACTTGGTTTTTTGCGCTTTATTCCTCAGGCGATTTTCTTCATTTATTCTGGCTCTTTTAGCCGGGGTTTTGCTTTTTGCCACATTTTCACCTCCTTGATACCGAGTCAACAGACATACTATATCACTCCGGATGGTAAAATGCAAGAGCGTTACCGGCTTTTTCTTTATACATTAATTAATCGTTCTATTAGCTGCATGTCCACCATATTTTTTAAAGGGGATAAGAATTGGTAACGAGGTGGACAGGATGAGAGAAAATAATATGGTAGTATTTTTCCGCAGTATTTTATTTATACAATTGTTCGTATTCATAACTGTAATAGGAATCAGTATGGATATTAATGCTATGACCTGTAGTTGGAAAGATAGTTATGCATTTAACTGGCCTTTTCAAATAACCACAATAAATCTGGATGAGAGACACACGACCGCATTATTAGGCAATGTAAATGTATCCATGGCCGGGCAGGTAAAACCGGGGGGATATAACCACTATTTACAACAGGGTTTGGCCAGAGATTTGGTGGTTAATGCTCTCCCGTCATTGTCATACAATGATGATGAGATTAATGATCCGATAGTTGAAAAAAACTATCCGGGTAAATATACGTTACCGGCAATTAAAAATCCTGATGAGGAGTTAAATAAGGAGTTATTGGATCCAGCCCTTGGTAACCGTCCGGTAGTATTTTATTGTACTCACAATGGTGAAACCTACATTCCCGATTCCGGCCAGGCCCGTTTTAATGCTGAAAAAGGACTCATTAATCTCGTAGCCGAAGAGCTTTCCAAAAATATGGTTAAAAAGGGATTAGCCGGTTGTTTTTATGATCGAGTACATGATTTTCCGGATTATGATCGCAGTTATACTGAATCACGCCAAACAGTAAAGGAAATTCTGGAAAAAGAAAATAATCCACTGGCAATATTTGATATTCATCGGGACAGTATTCCCGGGATGGATAAAGCTCAGACAGTAAAAATTAAAGGTAGAACGAGCGCGAAAATTTTAATTATAGTTGGTACCGATGAACGGAAACCGCATCCGAATTGGGAAAAAAACTATGCTTTTTCCCAGCGAATATTTGAAGTTGGTGAACAAAAGTATCCGGGACTGATTAAAGGAGTACGAACCAAAGCAGGCACCTATAATCAGGAATATCATCATCATGCCTTGTTATTGGAGTTTGGAACTGACCAAAATAAATTGGAAGAAGTATTGTACGCAGGGGAATTATTTTCTGATATACTAGTTGAGGTTTTAAAGGAGGAAGTTAATTAGATGCAATGGTTGGTTAAATGGGCGATAATAGCAGGAGTGGTTTTTATGGTTATCACTGCCCTTAATATAAGTAATCAGGCTGTTAATGACCTTACCAGTCAAGAGGGTGGCAAGTTGCTGTCGGTAGGTATGCGGGAAGGCAATTTTAATATGGATATTTTCGGTAAAAATTATGTTGTTAATATGGACAAGCTAACAGATAATAATTATTTGGAACAGGAAATGGTAATTATAACTGAGCGAATTAAAGCCCATTTTATAAAATCCTGGCGCATTTTTAAGGTGCTATTTATATCTTAAAGGATTTTTCTAATAAAAACCGTCAGGTTACCCTTTCAGTGAATACACCTTCCGGGTACCACTGATAAACCTTACGGGGCGTTTATTCCATGCATAAGCTATCCAATTAGGTCGGTAACTGACAGTCAGCCATAAGTTAGGTTCCAAAACGGACCTCCCTATTACTCTCCCCTTACTCCTGTGAATAATCCCCCATGATTGAATAGCAGCATTGTATCAGTTATAATATTGTAGTCCAACTGCGGATTAAATTAGCTCTTGGAGGAATAAGTATTGCAGAGCAATATTAGAAATTTTAGTATTATAGCCCATATTGATCATGGGAAATCAACGCTGGCAGACAGGTTATTGCAGACTACCGGTGCTTTAACTGACCGGGAAATGCGTGCTCAATTCCTGGATAAAATGGATTTGGAACGTGAAAAAGGCATTACTATAAAACTACAGCCGGTTCGCTTAAGTTATAAAGCCAAAGACGGACAGAATTATATTTTGAATTTAATAGATACTCCTGGGCATGTAGACTTTTCTTATGAAGTATCCCGAAGTTTGGCTGCCTGTGAAGGAGCTTTGCTGGTGGTTGATGCTTCCCAGGGTATTGAAGCTCAAACCCTGGCCAATGTATATATGGCTATGGATTTAAATCTTGAGATTATTGGCATAGTGAATAAGATTGATTTGCCGGGGGCAGAGCCGGAAGTAGTAAAAGACGAAATGGAAAATGTACTGGGCATTGACCGAAATGAGATTATCCCGATTTCAGCCAAAATGGGTATAGGTATAGAAGAAGTATTGGAAGCTATTGTTGCTCAAATCCCTTCCCCGGCTCCTACAGAGGATGAATCATTAGCGGCTTTGATTTTTGATTCATATTTTGATTCTTATAAAGGGGCGATATGTTATATTCGGGTTGTTTCCGGAACCGTAAAAAAAGGCGATATGATACTTATGATGCATAACGGAAAAGAATTTGAGGTCACTGAAATAGGGGTGTTAAATCCTTATATGACTGAAGTAAATTCTTTGAGTGCCGGTGAAGTAGGATATCTGGCTGCCGGAATCAAAAATGTCAGCGATACCGAGGTTGGGGATACCATAACCAGTGTCAGGCATCCTGCCCGCAAACCATTGCCAGGTTACCAGAAAGTAAAACCTATGGTCTATTGTGGAATTTACCCGTTGGAAAATAATGAGTATGATAAGTTGCGAGACTCATTGGAAAGATTAAAACTAAATGATGCCTCATTATTTTATGAGCCGGAATCTTCAGATGCATTAGGATTTGGATTTCGCTGTGGATTTTTGGGATTATTGCATCTGGAAATTATCAGAGAACGTTTGGAAAGAGAATATGATCTTAATATATTAGCTACCGCACCCAGTGTAGTTTACAAAATTATTTTAACTGATGGCCAGGAGTTATATGTATCCAATCCTACCCGCTGGCCGGCTCCTCAAAAGATTCATCAGGTAATGGAACCTTATGTCAAAGCTTTTATTATGGTGCCTAACGAATATGTTGGAGCGGTAATGGAATTATGCCAGAATAAGCGGGGACAATTTATTAATATGGAATACTTAAGCACACAGCGGGTTATGATTACTTATAAACTGCCACTGGCTGAAATACTATATGACTTTTTTGATGCCCTGAAATCCAGAACCCGTGGTTATGCATCATTGGATTACGAACTTACTGATTACGAAATGTCCAATCTGGTAAAACTGGATATAATGCTCAATGGGGAAATAGTAGATGCATTGAGTACCATCATTCATAATGACCGGGCCTATTATCAGGCGCGTGCAGTTACCGAACGTTTACGCAAGATTATTCCCCGTCAGATGTATGAGGTGGTTATTCAGGCTGCTATTGGCAGTAAAATAATTGCCCGCGAAACTATCAAGGCAATGCGTAAGGACGTTTTAGCCAAATGTTATGGTGGGGATATTACCCGTAAAAAGAAACTGTTGGAAAAACAAAAAGAGGGCAAAAAGCGCATGAAACAGATTGGACGTGTAGAAGTACCCAAAGACGCATTTCTAACTGTTATGCAAGTAGGAGATGAATAGTAATGCTGCCGCAGGGAATGTATATACATATTCCCTTTTGTCAAAGCAAATGCCAATACTGTGATTTTTATTCCGAACCATTATCTGAACATCAATGGTTGGAGGATTATACCGCCGGGCTGGTTGTTGAAATTCAGCAACGAGCCCTTTGCTGTGATAAAAGAGAAATTTCTACCGTATATTTTGGAGGCGGAACCCCCAGTTTATTAAATCCCGGTCAGGCGGAAAGGATTATTAATGCGGTAAATGAGCATTTCTGCCTTGACAGCCAGGCCGAAATAACCATGGAAGCCAATCCCGGCAGTCTGGATAAAATAAAGATAAGTGGTTACCGGCAGGCGGGGGTGAATCGTATTTCATTAGGAGCACAGAGCTTTGATGATCAGGAACTTAAAATGTTAGGGCGTCGGCACCAGCGTTCGGAAATATTTACCACGGTAGAAGAACTGGTTAGAAAGGGAATAAATAATTATAACCTTGACTTGATGTATGGCTTACCCGGCCAATCAGTTTCAAAATGGGAAGATAATCTGGACCAGGCACTGAAGCTTGAACCAGCTCATCTTTCCTGTTATCTGTTACAACTGGATGAAGGTACCCCCATGGGCCAAAAAGTTAAGTCAGGTAAAATAACCTTGCTGGATGAAGATGATGAGGCTGAAATGTATAATTTGGCGATTGATAAGTGTACCCGGGCAGGTTTAACTCAATATGAGCTGTCCAACTTTTCGCGTCCAGATTATAGCTGCCGGCATAATCTGTTATACTGGCGCAGTCATAAGTATATTGGAATCGGGGCTGGAGCAGTAAGTTATATTGCTGATAAACGCTTTAAAAATAGTAATGACTGGCAAGCGTATATAAGCAACCTGAAACAGAATAAACTTCCTCCTGTTGAAGAACTGGAACATATGAATGCCAATGATAAACTGGCAGAAATTATGATAATGGGATTAAGGCTTTGTGAAGGAGTTAATTTGCAGCAAACTTTTGACCGTTGCGCAGTAGATGTTGGTGAACATTTTAAAATGGCAATTCAATATGGTATGGATAGAGGATGGCTGGAAATAAAGTCAGGGAATCTTTGTATGACCAGAATGGCTTATTTTATCTCTAATCAGGTGCTATGCCTGTTTACAGCTTAATTTGCCAACTTGACAAAGATTAGAACAGATGCTATTTTCTTATTAAAGTATAGTTAGCACTCAACAGAAGAGAGTGCTAACAGGAGTGAGTATTATGACTATGGATGAAAGAAAACAAAAAATATTGGAGTCTATAGTTCTAGATTATGTTGAAACTGCTGAACCAGTTGGCTCCCGGGCTATGGTAAAAAAGCACGGCTTGAAAATCAGTGCAGCTACAGTTCGTAATGAAATGGCTGATCTGGAGGATATGGGCTATTTGGAACAACCTCATACCTCGGCAGGTCGTATACCTTCTCAAAAAGGGTTTCGCTATTTTGTGGATTGCATGATGGAAAGCCAGGAGTTATCTGAGCAGGAAATTGATTTATTGTATCAGATGGCCAAAAACAATGTAAAGGACTGGGATGAAGTTATCTCCGGTATTGCACAATTTTTATCCCAGATAACCCATTATACTTCTTTCATAATTATGCCGGCTGTCCATACAAGTCAATTTCGTTTTTTGCAGTTGGTACCATTGGAAAAGGGGCGGGCGGTAATTTTACTCGTTACTGATACGGGCTTAATAATGCATCGAAAAATTGAGATTCCGGAGTCAATTACTCCTGAAGAACTGGCTACAATTGCTGAAGTATTAAACCGTACTTTTTCCGCTAAAAAAATGGGTGAAATTACCCGCAGTGATTTGCAAACCATTCGTAATGATCTTAATAAACGCAAAAAGGTAATGGAAGTTACACTGGAAGCTATAGATTCTTTACTGGAAAGTTCCAGTGGAGAGCGTGTTGTAGTCAGTGGCCTGATAAACTTGCTCAAAGAACCTGAATTCAGGGATTTGGATAAATTAAAACGAATAATTGCCCTGCTGGAGGAAGATGTAGTACTCCGAAGCATTGTACCCAATGAAGTTAGTGATCAGGTGGATATTCTGATTGGTAATGAAAATCCTCTACAAGATATGAAGGATCTAAGCATGGTTTTTACCGGTTATAAATCTTTCGGTGAGTTGGGTAAGATTGGGTTAATTGGGCCGGTGAGAATGGAATACTGGAAGGCAACTGGTACAATTGAGGCGGTCAGGTCAATTGTTCAGGAGATAATTCAAAAATACTATTAAAAATTAACCGGGGGACTCTATGTCAGACCAAGTAACAACTGGTAATCAATCCAGTGAAAACAAATTTCAGACTTTATTAAATAATGCCAATGCAGCCCGTATAATATCCCAGTCAGTTGAGGGTACTATAGGCCCCAGGGGACTGGATATTATGATGGTGGACCGTTTTGGCGATGTAGTTATAACTAATGATGGAGTTACCATATTAAAGCTAATGGATATTAATCATCCGGCAGCTCATATGATTATAAATACGGCTCGCAGCCAGCAAGCTGAGGTTGGGGATGGTACTACTACCACAACTATAATTGCCGGTGCATTGATAGCCGAAGGGGTAACTCAGGTACTAAAAGGGGTTCCCGTTTCCCGCGTAATTGAAGGTATAAACCTGGGGGTAAAAGCCAGTTTGACCTGGCTGTGGGAACAGGCCAGGCCTGTGGATTCTGTACAGGATGAGGCTCTGTTTCATATTGCCCTTATAGCAGGTCGTGGAAATGATGATTTGGCCAAAATGGTAACTGAAGGGGCTAAAATTATTGGTCGGGATTTATTGCTGCAATCAGATTATTCTTTTGCAGATGCCATAACCGCACGTGAAGGTGCAGATAACCAAGTATTTGAGGGAGTAATTCTGAATCGGCAACCAGTTAATAAGGAAATGCCCCGACAGCTAAATGAAGTTAAAATTCTCGTGATTGATGATGCTTTGGCACCGGAGGAAATGAGCCATGAAATATTGAAAACGGAAGCCGGTTTTCAGTATTATATGGAGGCCCGTCAAAACTATGAATATAATCTACATAAGATTTGCAGCAGTGGAATTAATACTGTGGTAGTGAATAAAAATATAGATGATATTGCGGAAACAATTTTTACTGATGCTGGAGTAATGGTTTTACAAAGGGTATCATCCCACGAAATGGAAAAAATATGTCAACATACTACAGCTCGTAAGATTAAGCGCCAGGCTCTCAATCGTGAAGGTGAGGATCTAAATAAATATATCGGTTATGCCTGTCAGATAACCTTGGATGAGAAACTGGGAATCACTACTATCCATAAGGGGGCAGGAACCAGTCTGGTCTCTGTAATTATTGGAGCTTCTACTGAAGAAGTAGTGGATGAAAGGGAGCGCATGGCCAAGGATGCTGCAGCTGCATTACAGGCGGCTGTTAAAGCAGGGGTAATTCCCGGAGGCGGTGCCATAGAAGTATTTCTGGCTGATAAGCTGGAGGGGTTGGCACGTGAACAGGAGGGAATGGTATCTTACGGGGTTTTATGTGTAAGGGAAGCTTTGCTGAAACCTTTTACCTGTATGGCTGATAATGCCGGATTTAATTCGCTGGAAAAACTGGGCGATGTTATGGCAGCACAACGTAAATATGGGCAGGATTTCCTTTCCTTTGATATTGATAATGGCAGAATAATTAATACTATTGAAGAGGGTATTATCGATGCTGCTCTGGTTAAAATCCATGCTATTAAAGCGGCTGCAGAAGTAGCCGTTGCTATACTCCGTATCGAGACCGTCATAAAAATGAGGGATGAATCAGCGGAGCTAAATAGAAATATTATCGAATAGAGGTGAACATTACATTGAAAAACCATGATTTGTCAGAGAAACTGAATTTGGAACCGTCGGATGAAACAGCTCCGGCTGAAGATAATAATCTGGATACATTACAGGCAGAGATTAGTCATCTTAAAGATGAAGCCAGCCGGAACTACGAAATGTATCTGCGAGCTGTAGCTGAAGCTGATAATATTCGTAAACGTGCTTCCCGGGAAAAAGAAGAATATCTAAAATTTGCTTCGATTCCAATAATAAAAAAGATTTTGTCCGTAACCGACGATCTTGACAGGGCTATTAAAATGTCAGCTGACAATAAGGATTATGATAGTCTAAAAAAAGGACTGGAAATTATTGCCCGGCGTATGGATGAGATTCTTCAGGAGGAAGGCGTGGAATATATTGATGCAGTAGGTAATACCTTTGATCCGCAGTTCCATGAACCGCTGATGGTAGAATCGGGGACAGATCATCCTGAGAATACCATAATCGAAGAATTGCAAAAGGGTTATATATTACATGGCCGGGTTATCAGACCCAGCCTGGTAAAAGTCAGTAATTAATTTTATATTTAAGAAATAAATTTGGAGGTGTGTAGTTATTATGGGGAAAGTTGTAGGTATTGATTTAGGTACCACCAACTCTGTTATAGCTGTTATGGAAGGAAAAGAAGCTGTCGTTATAACTAATGCGGAAGGTGAAAGAATAACTCCTTCAGTAGTTGGATTTTCAAAAACCAACGAAAGATTAGTGGGCAGAATTGCCAAACGTCAGGCCATTACTAATCCTGATAGAACAGTGTTATCAATTAAAAGACGTATGGGCACTGATTTTAAAGTGGCTATTGATGATAAAAAGTATACTCCTCAGGAAATATCAGCGATGATATTACAAAAAATGAAGGCTGATGCCGAAGCCTATCTGGGCCAACCGGTTACCCAGGCTGTAATTACCGTTCCTGCTTATTTTACAGATTCACAGCGGCAGGCTACCAAAGATGCCGGGAAGATAGCCGGATTGGAAGTGTTACGTATTATAAATGAGCCTACTGCAGCAGCATTGGCTTATGGTATGGATAAAGATGAGAATCAGGTTATTCTGGTATTTGACCTGGGAGGCGGTACCTTCGATGTATCCATCCTGGAGATTGGGGATGGAGTATTTGAGGTTAAAGCCACCAGTGGAAATAATCGGCTCGGCGGGGATGATTTTGATGACAAGATTATTAATTGGCTGATAGCTGAGTTTGAAAAGGACAATGGTGTAAACTTAAGAAATGATAAAATGGCCATGCATAGATTAAAAGAAGCGGCTGAAAAAGCCAAGCATGAATTATCAGGAGTATTAACAACTGATATTAACATACCATATATTACAGCTAATCAGGATGGGCCTATGCATCTGGAAAGAACCCTGACCCGGGCCAAGTTTAATGAAATGACTGCTGATTTAGTGGAAAAAACCATGGGGCCGTTACGTCAGGCGTTAAAAGATTCCGGGCTATCTGCCGGACAAATTGATAAAGTAATTCTGGTAGGAGGTTCTACCCGGATACCAGCCGTACAGGATGCGATTAAGAATTTTATTGGTAAAGAGCCTTTTAAGGGTATCAACCCTGATGAAGTTGTAGCTACTGGCGCTGCTATTCAGGCTGCTGTACTGGCAGGGGAAGTAACTGACGTAGTACTATTGGATGTTACTCCGTTATCTTTGGGGATTGAAACTCTGGGTTCAGTATTTACGAGGATCATTGATCGCAATACTACTATACCGACTTCTAAAAGCCAGATATTTACAACGGCGGCAGATAGTCAGACCTCAGTAGATATTCATGTATTGCAGGGCGAAAGAAAAATGGCTGAACATAATATAACTTTGGGTAGATTTCAGTTAACCGGTATACCGGCTGCCCCGCGCGGAGTACCTCAAATAGAAGTAAAGTTTGATATTGATGTCAATGGGATTGTGCATGTTTCAGCCAAAGATATGGCGACCGGTAAGGAACAGACTATTACTATTACTTCTTCCAGTGGGCTTAGTGATGAAGAAATTGAACGCATGGTAAAGGATGCTGAAAAATTTGCCGCTGAAGATGAGGAAAAATTTAAGCAGGTGGAAATTCGTAACGCTGCTGACAGCATGGTTTACCAGGCGGAAAAAGCCCTTAAAGATAATGAAGAACAAATGGATGAAGAGTCAAAACGTACTATAACTGAGGCTAAAGATAATTTACAAACGGCTCTGACTACGGAAGACTATGATGATATTGCTGCCAAAACTGAAGCCTTGACGCAGGCAATTTATGCTTTCAGTGAGAAAATGTATGAAAACATTAATCAGCAGCAGCCAGGTCAGGATGATGTCTTTGATGCTGATTATAACATTCCCGACGATGATGATTAATTGTTAATGGCTGTAATTTTGTTAAAGGGCAAGGGTAGAATAAACAGACCCGGAAACTGGTTGTTTCCGGGTTTACCCGGTTTATTCAGGAAGGTGGAGAAGGATGCCTGAAAAACGTGATTTTTACGAGGTTCTGGGAATACCCAATAATGCCAGTGCCGATGAAATAAAAAAGGCTTATCGGCAATTGGCACGTAAGTATCACCCGGATGTTAATCGTGATGACCCAAACACAGCTGAGAAGTTTAAAGAAATATCTGATGCCTACGAAGTACTTAGTGATCCGCAAAAACGGGCTGCTTATGACCGGTTTGGCCATAGTGCTTTTGATCCCACCCGTAACGGCGGATTTGGTTTTGATGATTTTGGCGGTGCAGGGTTTGGAGATCTGTTTGATTTAATATTCGGGGCTTCCGGTGGAACCCGGGGCCGCAGAAGAAGCGGGCCTCAAAGGGGCGCAGACCGTGAAGTTCGTATGCAAATTAATTTTGAAGATGCTGTATTTGGTATGGAAAAAGATATAGAAATAACCAGGGTGGAAAAATGCACAACTTGTAATGGCAATGGTGCTCAACCTGGATCTGAAATTAAAACCTGTACTACCTGCGGCGGCAGTGGTCAGGTTCGCAATGTTCAAAATACCCCTTTTGGGAGATTTGAGACGGCCCGTACCTGCTCACGCTGTAATGGTGAGGGGCGAGTAATCGAAAAGCCCTGCAAAGATTGCCGCGGGACCGGACAGGTCAGAAAAGCCCATAAAATTAATGTCAGGATTCCGGCGGGAGTGGACCATGGTTCACGGCTACGCGTTCAGGGGGAAGGGGAACAGGGTATCCAGGGAGGTCCTCCCGGAGATTTGTATATTACCATTATGATAAAACCTCATGATCGTTTTGAACGGGATGGTTATACACTGATTACGCAATTGGAGATTGATTTTGTGCAGGCAGCTTTAGGTGATAAGGTGGAGATGGATTTACTGGGAGGGGCTAAACATATATTGGATATACCCGAGGGAACACAGCCGGGGGATGTTATAACTGTTAAGGGTAAAGGAATACCGTACTTGCAAAGTCACAAGTTCGGAGATTTAAAGGTATTGATTAAAGTAACCATACCTAAAAAAATGAATAAGCGCCAGAAGGAACTTTTATCCTCGTTCTATGAAGATGATGATAAACAAAACCGCAAAGGTTTATTTGATAAATTTAAAGATGCAATGGGATAGAGGTGGGTTAGTGAATTGGAAAGAAATTAGTGTATTAACCGAGGGGAAGTGTGTTGAAGCTATAGCGGGGATTTTCCACCGAATGGGCTCAGGAGGTGTGAAAATTGAAGATCCGCAGGCGGCGCGTCAATATGTTAACCGGGGGGAATGGAATGCTGATCTTTTTCCCCCCGAATTTTTAGGGCATGAATTTGTGGTGGTTAAAGCCTATTTCCATGAAGACCGCGAAGTAATTGACGAAATCATGGCCAGTCTAAAACTGGTAGAGGAGAATTTTAATACTGCCTGTCGGGTATTTATAGATGAAGTACGCGATGAGGATTGGGAGCAAAACTGGAAAAAATATTATCACAGTTTTAAAGTCGGTGATCGTTTGGTAATAAAACCTTCCTGGGAAGATTATCAGGCCCAAGACGGTAAGGTAATAATTGAAATTGACCCGGGAATGGCATTTGGTACTGGAATACATGCCTCTACACGGTTTTGTCTGCATTTTATTGACCAATATATCAAAGGTGGAGAAACAGTTGTTGATGCGGGTTGTGGTTCAGGTATTTTATCTATTGCTGCTGCCAAGCTGGGGGCCCGGAGTGTATTTTCAATGGATATTGATGACGTAGCCGTTAAAATAGCCCGTGACAATGTAGCTTTGAATAATTTATCTGATGTAATTGAAGTTCAAGCAGGAGATATAGTTGAGGAATTAAAGCAAAAAGCACCGGATATTATCATGGCCAATATTACTGCCGAAGTGGTAATAATGCTGTTGCCTATAGCTGCAAGCGTGTTGAAACCGGGTGGCTATTTATTTGGTTCAGGTATAGTTGAAAGCCGCTGGCCGGCAGTTCAGAAGCGTTTGGAGTCCAACGGATTTATTATTGAACAGGTTCAACAGGATGTTGATTGGATCGGAGTAGTTGCCAGGAAACCTTCAATGTAATTACCAGGGAGAAAAGATTTTATGCACCGCTTTTATGTTGCTGAAGATCAAATTTTAGGTGAGCAGGTCCGGTTTAGTAAAACCGAGTTACATCATATTGAAAAAGTACTGCGTTTGATGCCTGATGATGAGATAATTATATTTGACGGTAGTGGCAAGGAATATTTGGTAGTGCTTAAACCTTTGGCAGAAGGAGAACTTGGTGGGATAATTCTGCAACAAACTGTTGCCAACCGGGAGCCAGTTTTGAAAATTAATCTGGTTCAGGCGATTGCCAAAGGTGAAAAGATGGATTTAATTATTCAAAAAGCGGTCGAATTAGGCGTTTCTAAAATTACACCGGTGTTAACTGACAGGACGGTTGTAAAACTGTTCGGAGATAAAGCTGAAAAGAAACAACAACGATGGCAGTCCATAGCCCGGGAAGCCTGTAAACAATGCCGACGCAATCAGATACCGGAAGTTTTCTCGATAATTAATCTGGGTGAATATCTAAATGACTGTACCGGGGAAACAGGAATTATGCTATATGAAACTGAGCCGCGCCAACCAATACGGACCGTATTCGATAATTTAAAAGCTAACATCATGGCTTCAGGTCAGCTCAATTTACTGGTAGGTCCGGAAGGCGGGTTTTCTCCGCCAGAGGCTGAATTGGCTCAGAGAAATGGTTTTGTTCTTACTGGCCTGGGTCCGCGAATTTTGCGTACTGAAACTGCTGCGCTGGTAGCTTTAAGTATTCTCTTTTATGAATCCGGGGATTTGGACTAACCAGAATAAACATATATAGTACGGTTATGAAAGGCATATAAGGTGAAGACAGCAGCTTTTTATACTCTGGGATGTAAAGTCAACCAGGTGGAAACAGAACAATTAAAAGAACAATTTCTACGCCAGGGATATGAGATAGTACCTTTTAACTGCCCGGCTGATGTTTATGTAATTAATACCTGTACAGTAACCCATGTCAGTGACCGTAAATCACGGGCCATGGTACGGCGTATTGCCAGACAGCAGAGGGACTCTTTGGTCGTAGTTACCGGTTGTTGGGCAGAGACTGACCGCAATCAGGCAGCTGCTATTGAAGGGGTTGACCTGGTGGTAGGTAATCGGGATAAAGAGAAAATTACTGATCTGGTTGAAGATACAATAAAATCGTCGTCGGCTAAAGTTTTTTGGCAGCCGGTAAGTGAAGCTACCGAAAAACTGCCTTTGTGGTTGTATAGCCAACCCCATGAAAGAACTCGGGCATTTATTAAAATTCAGGATGGTTGTCAAAGCTATTGTACCTATTGCATTGTTCCCTATGCCAGGGGACCGGTTAGAAGCAAACCGCCAAAAGATGTCCTGCACGAGATAAAACAGTTGCTGCAATTAGGATACCAGGAGATAGTTCTGACCGGAATTCATATTGGGCAGTATGGTAAAGATATTAATGGATATAATCTGGATCAATTACTAGCTGAAATATTGGATAATGTTCCTGGGGATTACCGGTTAAGATTAGGGTCAATTGAAATTAATGAAATAACTCCAGCTATATTAGCATTTATGCGCCAGGATAATCGCTTATGCCGCCATCTGCATATACCCTTGCAAAGTGGCAGTGATTCGGTATTAAAGACTATGGGAAGAAAATATGGCCGGGATGATTTCAGCCAAATGGTTAATGAGGTTGAGGCAAAGATACCTGGTATAGCAGTTACTGTTGATGTAATGGTGGGATTTCCCGGAGAAAGTGATGCTGATTTTGCTGATAGCTTTAATCTTATAGACAGTTTAAAATTGTTGGATTTACATGTATTCAAATATTCCCGCCGTCCTGGTACCAGGGCAGCAGAATACTCGGACCAGATTGATGAAAAGACCAAAAACTATCGTAGTGAACAATTATTAAAATTAGCTGACAAGAAACGTAATGAATTTTATGGTGCACATATAGGTCAGACATTAAGACTGTTGGTAGAGAAACAAACTGGAACGGATCAATATATCGGTCTAAGTGATAACTATCTGGAAGTATTATTTGCCTGTAAAAATGATTTACGGGGAGAATTTGTCCAGGTTCAAATAGAATCTATGCAAGGCCAGCAAATGAAAGGGAGATTAATACAATAACTGATTGATCAGTATTTATCCCCTAAATTTCGGGCAGATAATTAAAATCTATAGTTTTATCCTGAGACAATCTTTGTTAAAATATAGATGAATGTTCAATTAAAGTGTTAGTTAGATTAGCAGTTATTGGAGGTGAATTAGTGACAGCCCAGGATTGTCTTTTTTGTAAAATAGTCGCTGGTGATATTCCATCTACTATAGTCTATGAAGATGAAAAAATAATTGCTATAAAAGACATTCAGCCTGTTGCCCCTGTACACTTGCTGATCATGCCCAGGAAACACATTATTTCGTTAAATGAGGTTGACGAAAAAGATATTAACCTGTTGGGACATATTCAATTGATCGCAGCTTCTCTGGCCAGAGAAAATAATATAGCTGCAAATGGTTACCGTCTGTTATGCAATAATGGAGCAGGTGGAGGGCAGGAAGTTTTACATTTACATTATCACCTGCTAGGCGGAAGAAACTTGGAGTGGCCTCCCGGTTAATCTTGACGATATGGGGCAGGAAATAGTAAAATAGATTGGCATTCTAAGCCTGGTCAGATGAGGGGAGGGATACCATGAGCGAAGTTAAAGTAGGAAAAAATGAGTCCCTGGACAGTGCATTAAAGAGATTCAAACGCAGCTGCCAAAAATCAGGGGTTATGCAAGATATCCGCAAGCACGACCACTACGAAAAACCTAGTGTAAAGAGAAAGAAGAAGTCTGAAGCGGCCCGCAAGAAAAAGAAATTCTAGGTAATGTTACCTGGACGATGACAGCTTGTTGGTGCTGAAGGAAGCCTCGAAGGAAAGAGCGATTTGGAATTATCAGTCCAAATGATGTTTTAAGCGCAGATCCTTCCGGTTTATCTTCCCAGGCAGCCAGGCGAGAATGAAAACAGAAGCTGTCAAGGAATCCCAATAGTGATATAACTGAATTTATTGGGATTGTGGGTAGAAACCTGTTTTTCTCATAAAAATATAAATGAGAAAAAACCATGTGGTTAATGGATATGCTGCAAAAAACGCAAGGTCTGGTAAAACAAATGGTTTTACCAGACCTTTTCATTAATGGAGGGGAACAATAATGAGTTTTATGAATCGGGGCATGCAAAATGATAAACAAAAAAAGGCAGTTACAATAGTCATTGGTATAGTCATATTTACATTCTTGTTAAGCATCGTTGCAGTAGGTATCAGTTTTTAATATCCATGATTTTATTTTAGGCCTTTCCAAGGAATAATATTTTATTGATGAAAATATGCATATATCAGGGACCAACGGGACAATAGTAATTGTTTCATTGGTCCCTTCAATTTCTATTCACTAAATCTAAATGATTATAATGATTTATGGTAATCAATTTCTGTTTGGCAGGATAATA
>JAAYBS010000225.1 GCA_012718855.1 Syntrophomonadaceae bacterium | reverse complement strand
GACCGGCCCTGTAAACCTGGTCGCATCTGTTTAAATATAACCGGCCTGCCCATCCACATCCATATCATTATAACCAAAACTATCAACACCGGGGACAGCACAATCAAACCCAGCCCTGCTCCTACTAAGTCCAAAAATCGTTTTACAAACCGGTACATGCTCTCCCCTCCATGAACCTTGTTTTATAAACAGTCTCATATTAATAATAGAGCATTTTAAAAATTATAAGTAATTAAGACAATATTACTTCCTTCTCCAGCTTATCAGCCAAAGCTTGATAAGTATGGTTTTCCATGAAATATTGCCGTCCATTTTTCCCCATTTCCTCCAGATTGCTTTTGGACATTTGGGATAATTCTATCAAAGCATCTGCCAAACTCTCATACTCTTCCGGAGGAACAGTAATTCCACATTTAGCTATATCTACGATGTTATTCACCACATTCCCTGCAAATACAATCGGTTTTGATGACGCCAGATAATCAAATAGTTTATTAGGGCTAATTCCATATTGGTATAAAGGGATATCTTTCCCCAACAACAGGCAGCATTCTGCACATGATAATATATACGGTACGGTGCTCCTGGGAACCTGGTTACAAAACTCTACATTTTTTAAACGTAATTTATTGGCCATTTCAATTAAATTATCTTTTTCCGGACCTGCACCAACCAAAAGAAAACAGATATTATCTATACCCCTTCTTTGCAGAATATCCGCTGCCTGTATGGCTGTTTCAATACTATTAACCACGCCATGCGCACCGGTATAAACGACCTTAAATTTGGACTCATCAAGAAATGCCGGATATTTCTGCAGATATTCATCAAATCCCTGGTCAGGTTTATCGTCTATTTCATAAATCTCTGGATTGGCTCCATTGGGTACATATATTATCTTGTCCCGTTCAATCCCCAGGGTAGTTATATATTTATGTGCCTCTGGTAAAAGAGTAATAATTTTTTCTGCTCTGGTATACATAAACTGCTCAAGTTTTCTCATTAACCGGGCTGGGATACTATTTTTCTTAATGGCCCCCATGTTTATCAGAGTCTCTGGCCATAAATCCCGAACTTCTACTATAAAGCGGCTGCGATGTTTCCTGGCTAATTTATATCCACTTATCCAGGTCAGAGGATGAACACTGGATGCAATGATTACATCCGGGGCAGGCTCCGTCTTCCCCACTTTATATACCCTTATTGCAAAAGAGATCATGTTTAAAAACCTACGCCAATTATTCCTATCATACGGATAAGTCTTAAGCCATATATATTCAACTCCGTTAATTACATCGCAATCAAATATTCGATTACCATATTCCCTCGTTTCATAAAACTGGTTATGTAAAAAACCAGCAGCAAACACACTAACCTCATATCCTTTTTCACTCAATTCCAGAGCAAGGTTATAGTGCCTCCCACCGGCTAAAGATTCGGTAGCATAATGGTTTAAAATCCATATTCTCATATGATTGTATTCCTTATAATTTATAGTTAATCATTATATTTAAGTATCCTTGCCGGACACCCAGCAGCAATTACATTATCTGGTAGGGACTTAGTCACTACTGTCCCTAGCCCTATAAAACAGTTGCTCCCTATAGTAATTCCATTCATTACTGAACAGTTCGGCCCTAACCATGTCATCTCACCAATATGTGCACTGCCACTAATTTCAGCTTCAGCAATAATCATTGAACTTTGGCCCACGAAAACATTATGGGCAATAAAGACTTGGTCATCAATTTTTACATTATCCCCAATAACATTATTATCTAGGGTACCTCTTGCAATTACCGTTGATGCTCCAATTTCCACATTATTACCAATGATAACTTTACCTAAATGAGGAATACGAATAGGAACTCCCATTTCATCCCGTTCAAAACCAAACCCCTCTTCACCAATAACTGTGTTCGACTTAATTAAACAGTCTCTTCCGATTACTGTATTATCAGCAATAACTACATGATGCCGAATTTCGGTACTGTCACCAATAACCACATCGTTTCCGATTACACTGTACTCACCTATAGTGACATCTTTACCCAATGATACATTACGGCCAATTCGTGCTGTGTCAGCAATCCCCGGCAAAGCCTTAGGGGTAAAAAACTTCTGTAATACCCGGGCAAAATCAAGCCGGGGATTATCACTAATCACATATGAACATGAAATTTTACCATGATACTCTGGCGTAACAATTGCAGTAATATTTTTATGCTCTGACAGGATACTCAATATACTCTCGTTATACTTTTTTAAAAATACCAATCCACCTTCAATGCAGTTATTCAGTGAGCATGGCTTTATAACATCTCTATCCATTCCATTTAAATCTTTACCTAGATATACAGCAATCTCCTGCGCCCGTACGGCCATTGTTTCTCTCCCCATTTCTTATACCAACCCTTAATACTCCATATGTTATGTGAATTATTTAGAGTTCTGCCTTTAACAAAACCTCTTCCAAATCACGAATATTTTCCCTTACATTATCATAGCAACTATACTTTTGAGCGTTAATGAATTCCCTTAACTTATCCCGCATGGCGCCCTCTTCTGTTCCATACCAAATAGGGTGTGTTAGTATATGTAGTCGCTCATAAGCGTTAGATTGTATGGTCTGATAAACATCTTCCCGCCAATGCATTCGAGAGTCAGACAGATACTTAAACTCATAAAAAACTCTTTGCCATAAGAATTAATCAGTGTATCAAACTGTACATCAGCTTCCAATACCCACTTCGAAGGCCGATGCATCGATACGGTTTTAACTTCCATTCCCAAGCCTTGTGACATAATAGATGTTTCCTTTTGGACATAATGAATAAGTTCTTCTTTAGTAGAAATTGAATAATTAGCTTCATCAAAATGCAGTCCAATCTCATGTCCCATCACTTTTATTTCTCTAATGATATCATTAGCCTTCCTATGAAACAGATTATAAAAACTAGTAGATAGTAAAATGAAATAGGTCGATTGAATACTATTTTTATATTCCAGTTCGGCAAAACGTAATGCCGCTTCCAAGCTGAAATCTACATCATGACGCAATATTGCACAGTGTTCAAAATTCTTATAGTTTTCGTAATTACAAATGTCGTAACTTTTGTGTTTAATAAGGTACAATAATTCTTTATATTCATCGAAAGTAAACTTCATATATAACCTCCAAATAACTAATGCTGTTTATAAATCATTTTCTTTTTTCTTAATAATGTAATTTTTAGGCCCAATAATGCTAGTATATACATTTTGGGCATTATCCCAAGAAAACTTTTTCCGGAACTCTTCAACGTTGTTCTCAGGAATAAATTGTTTTAAAACTAGCGTTTTTATGTTTTCAGCCAACATGACATAGTCATCATAGGTGCCACATAATCCAAGGTTTTTTTCTAATACATAATTAGATACTAATGTTTCATTATTTATCAAGATGGGCTTTTGCATCATCATACATTCATACAACTTATTCGGACTTGCATATATATTATTAATAACTATAGGATCATAATATGAAAATACCCCTAATGCAGAATTAGTAATTTCAAGAGATTCTTTAAACGAAATATGTCCTAAATAATGAAATTCCTTTTGTTTTTCAATTACTTTCATTATTTCTTCATCATTAACCACACCAGCTGCAATAATAGGGACAATAAGATTATATTTGTCTTTTAAATAAGACAGCGCTTTCATCAATACGTAGAAGCCCCTATTACAGCTAATTGAACCAGAATAATACAAATAATCGCTGTATTTAGGTATGAAGTTAACCTCATTAAACTTTGGCGCATTGTAAATAACAAATGATTTATTGTTATGTTCGGGGAGTCTTTGCAACCTCATTTCATCCGTAAATATTAGATAATCCATTTTATAATTAACGATATCTCTTATTTTAGGCGCTACTAAACAAGCCCATTTATTTTTCACTCTATCTGCAACTGAATCATGGATATCACAAACTAGTATAATATCCTTTTTTTTCATAATAGCATTGAAAAATGCATTTTCTTCATTTGCAAATACAATTATGTTAGGTTTTATTTTTTTTATAATTTTATTTATAAACAACCAAAATAATGGCAAACCAACAGCAGATTTTAATCCAAAGCCGTTGTTACTATGGTGAAAATGATAGATAACGTCACTAATAATATTGTCTTCTTGTAGTTGACTTGATCTAACCCAACCGATAAAATGAACTTCTTCACATAATTCTTTTAAAGTTTCTAAAGACTTCTGAACTCTAACATCCTTTCCATTTGAAGGATGGACATAGACTATTTTCATTTAGCCGATCCCCCTTCAGAATTAGTTAAATAAGATATAAGTTGATGAACTAATTTGGCTTGTTCCTTTCTATGGTGTTTAGCTATGATGTCTAAGTCAGGATAAAATTTATTATGTAAATTATTAACTTTCCATTTTTCATATATCATTAAAAGCACTTCCTTAATTTCTTTGATATCATTCGGATTATTTAATACATATCCTGTTTTTGATTCTCGTATTAGTTCCGCTGCGACATCATGAGGCGGTACTAATGCTATAATAGGTCGCAAACTTGCCATATATTCAAATAGCTTCCCAGAGTATCCTCCAGTGCGCCCATTTAATGCGATAATTAGCAAAAGCACATCCGCTTCATTCATAGCTTGTATTGCTTGTACGTGTGGAACTGAGTCAATTACCTCGACATGTTCTATTATTCCAGCAGGTATATTGATTTCCTTATTAGGTCCTATAAATTTTACTTTGATAGGTAGATTATGTTTCTCAACTAACTCTTCGCATGCTTTGAGAAAAACGTAAGGATCTCTTCCCCCACTAAGGCCGCCGGCATAGACTATATTAATAAAGTCCCTTTTTGGAGGTTTATAGTCAATTTTAAATTCAAAATCATAACCGTTCCTAATCTCCCTAAACACTGTATTAGGATTATTAGAGTAATCTTTAATTTGCATTAGTATTGGATTTGAAACTGCTGTTATCGCATCTGCCTTATTGATTATTCTCTTTTCTAACACCTTTACTCTTGGATTATGAATCCGTTGCCTATGAGGAAGATATTTGCTTGTAAGCAATTCATCTCGCATATCAGCTATCCATTTTATTTCAGGATGTCTTTTTTTTATATCAAGAGCAACCAAATGACTTGCTAACGGTCCACTAGATGATATCATTAAATCAAATTGGGTTTTTATTAAAAGGTTTTTACAGAGTTCTATAGCATTGTGTGTCCACTCTTTATGGAGATCAACTACTGCATTTGATATAAATATGTTATATGCCACTTTCATTATATGAATAAATTTTCCTTCATTGGAATAAAACGTTGGAGTTAATTTTTTGCTATCTTGACATCTGTACACCTTAACATGGTTAAGATTTTGAATTGTATTTTGAGAAGCTACAGTTATTACCCATATATTATATTGATCCATATATTTAGAAAAAGAAAACATTCTATTTGAAGCAATATGATTAATAGGTGGATAGTAGTATGAAATTAAAAGAATATTATTCGCCAATTATAGCCACCCTTTATATGACTATTTTACAACAGTCATTGTTTAAACTTTAAAGCCTTATCGGATTCGAGAATAATTCATTAAATTCTCTAAATTGTATCGTCAACCCAATAATTGCTATTCTAATTCTGCCGTACCGTTAAAAGAACTATCGGCCAAAACAAAAAATACTCACCAAAATTTGTCCATAAAATCACATCATCAAAAAATGCCCTGACCATTATGATTATTAATGCTGCTATTATATAAGGTGAACTCTTATTAGACACAATTGCTGTAATTAATAGCATTATTAGTAACAGCAAAGGTAAAATCCCCAGATTACGTACCATCTCTACGTACGAATTATGGGCATGCCAATGTCCGGTACCCGGTATAGGACTAAATAAATTGTCCTGTCCCAATAAAAAGGAGCTACTATCTGAAAAAATTTGTCCTAATGCTTCTACTAAAATCGTGCTGCGACTTTCACTATGGAGGAAATTTTCTGATTGCACTTTATTAATGGATTTAAAATAGTCAGTTAACTGTAATTTTACTGATGGTATAGTATGCATTATTAATACAAGTAATAAAGTTATTCCTATAATATATTTGTATGTTTTCTTATTAAATAAAACTGCTTTTAAACTAGTTGATTTCCATAACCAGTATATAGTTGCTAATGATACTGCTAGAATACCTCCCCGCGAAGCACTAAGAAGAATAATTACAGTCCCGATTCCCAAGTTAGCGACAAATACCTGTTGTAAAAAGCCTTTTCGTGTTTCACTTAGTGAGTAGACCAGCAGAACAATCGCTATTGAAATAGCCGCAAACTGCGCTGTTCCATTGGTACTGCTAAAATAAACATTAAAAGCAGGGAACCACCAATTATACGTAATTAAGCTTTTAATACCGTGTAGTAGTACATTAAACTGTTGGGCTAAAACTATCAGCATTAGTATTACAGATAATCTTCGATCTGTTAAAGGATTAATAAGTCCTACTATTATGGCTCCCAGACAGGAAATTAACATAAATATGGCCTTACGATCGCTACCCTTTATGGCAAAGAGGAAAGAAGTTATCAGAGTAAAGAGTATCAATAAGACAACAACTGTAATCTGTTTCTTTGTATAAAGCAGTTTTTTCTTATTAAGGAATAAACGTATCGAAAGGAATAAGACTATAATCATACCCAATAAAGCTATTATTCCATAAATTAGCATCTTATTGCGATCCATATCCGGGTTCAAGGATAATATATTATGTAAAATATAAAATAGTATTATAATACTAAATGATAATAATTGACTGATCTTCATTTTTCCCTCTTACGTATAATTAATTATTATTAGTATATATCAAAACTTTTTTCTCTCCTCGATTCTTGCATCTTTTTCTAATCAGCACATTTTAATTGAATTGATGGTTTTTCCCAGGACGCTCTTCCAAAATTTCGTTTATAATTTGTTTAAACAAAATATTTTGTTTAGATTTAGAATCGTTTGGATACTTACTTCCATTCTTTTCATTAGACAAAATGTTGATTCTATTTATTAGATCTATCGCAGTAAATGCTGTACATGCTGTTCCTTTTTGTATTTGATCAGCGTACATATCCATACCATTTACATGCGTTATAATTGAAGGTACTCCAAAGGTTTCCGCTTCGATAATACAAGTTGAAAATTGCGTTACATGTATATCTATATGTCGTAACCAAGCCAATAGTGGTAATTCGGTTGCGTGATCTAGTTCAATGTTCGCATTTGGACATTGGGATTTGAAAATAGTCTGAAACCGTTCTTTATCAGCAATCATCCCAGGATGCAATCTTATAAACCATTTCCACTCTGTTGGGGATGAATTTACAGCTTCATAAAACCATAGTTCAGGGTCAAAACCTGGTTGCAAGGTAAACATAATAGCAGTTTTTTTACTTTCTATTAGCCCCCTAATTTTTGTATCATAAAATTTTAGTGAAGAAACATCTCCCCGTATCCATTTATTTAACCAAAGATTTGAACCTACCAGTGCATTATGTACTTGCCTTTCTAAGTTTTCACTCCAACTATTAATCACGTCTGCTTCATGAGGTGTCCAACACCAAAAATGTGATGGGAGCAGCTCATATCCTGTATCTGGAATGTTACACCATCTTCCGTATGCAACATGGAACTCTCCCTGAACCCCGTGCTGAATATCAACGGAAGGAATACCCTTGCGTTTACAAGCTAGGTTTAATGCCATTCCATTTTCTCCATAATAACACTCTACAAATGCCAGTTTTGGTTGATTATATTTCAGAAAGTGCTCAAAAAAATGACTTAATCTCCTAATCCTAAATACCCTTTGAATCAATTCATCAAATGAAGGTACATCGTAATTGATTCCTTTTTCTTTAGCAAATAAATAAAAGTCATTCCAACTATCTAATTGATAGCTGGTGCTTTTACTAAAAAACCAATTCATTTTCGACTTTAGGTTGATATAATCTAGTTTCAGTTGTATTAAGGTTGAGTTAAAAATTCGCGGTAATCTGTATTCGTATGTTTGTGTAGCTTCATAAAACTGACTTGACCATTCCATCTTATTTATCTCTTCAACAAATGGATCGCATATACGATCATACCATCCATCATTTAGTTTAGTCCGGCAAATAGTATTGCTTAGAATAACAACATCTACTTTCCTCTTATATCGTGCATTATGTTCTATGTCAGATATAAGTGCCTTCAGTGAAATAAAGATACCATTTATCTTTTTTATTATTCTGTTATGAAAAGAAAGAGGATTATTAATTATATCTTTACCGTTCATTTCCCTATACAAGTTCATCGCTAATGGTATCCTTATTAACGGCCACACATGTATATCGTCAACAATCCATGTATTCACGGGGAACGTTTCCTCTATCTCATTAATTAAATCCATTACTTCTCGTCTATTCATCAGCGTTCATCTCACTTTATCTTCTTAGATTCCAGGGCATAGGATATACCCTGCTAGATAAGTACCAAACCAGTAAAAATGTTATAAAACCTATTAATGCATAAGTATACGCTGCACCAATCGCACCCAAATAATTTATAGCAAAATAATTAATAACAATACCGACCAGTGCCGTAGAAAAGGTTATCCATGCAAGTATGTATGTTTTACGTGCGTAGAAGATATAACTTACTACCATCTTATACATACCATTAAAGGCAAAGCCTACAGCAATCCACAATACAAATTGACCTGAGCCGTCAAATTGTGGTCCAACAAAAAATGACAGGAACCAGGGTGCGATTGCTCCCAGAGCCAATGCCAAGCAGATAATGCCGACAAAATAAGCATAAGTCAGCTTAACAATCATTATTTTCTCATCATATTGATCCCGTTTTAGACGTTCATATAACCACGGAACATAGGCTCGATTAAATGAATCTTCCAGTATTCCAATAATCATGCCTATTTGAAATCCAACTGAATATAACCCTGTAGCAGCAACACTTATCATGCTGGTAATCATTACCCTGTCTACCATGGTTTTTATAGTACCACTCAGGGCATGGGGTATTAGGGGAACTCCAAAATTAAGTGCATTCTTAATATAGCCTTTGTCTACTTTAAGTCTTATCCAGCCGTTGTGATATAACAGATATAATCCAAATACCGCAAAAGCACCAAAGGCAATAACCTGAGCCTGGATGCGCCCCTGCCAATCCATACCTAATCCCACTACAAACCAAAGCGTAAAGCCAAGATTTACTATGGTTTGTGCTATCTGATAGATTCCATATGGTATAGGCTTAACCTGTACCTGCCATAAAGTTAAATTAATTTGATTTATAAACTGGGCAGCAGATACGATTATAACTGCCCACATCCATTGCATCGGAAACGATGATATCCGACTAATCGGCTCAGCTAATAAATAGAATAAAACTCCCACAATCAAGGTACTGCTGAGTAGTATTAATAGGCAGTTACTTACATAACGGGGCATATCTACTTCATCGCGGTCATAATACTGCCGAGCAATTGCCCCGTGAATACTCAAACCAGTAAACGGTGCTACAAAACTCAAGAGAACTCCAAACATCGCAACGATCCCATAATCAGTAGGAGTTAGGTAGCGGGTTAGTACCGGCATAAGGAAAAAGGGAATAGCTGAGTTGATAGCACGAGTCAGAGTATATATAAATGCTGATTGAAAAAGTGATGATGTATAGAAACGTTTTAACATTATATACCGTTTATTGAACAGTCTGTAGACCATACATTATTACATTTCGTATGTAATCACTCACAT
>JAAYBS010000021.1 GCA_012718855.1 Syntrophomonadaceae bacterium | reverse complement strand
TGCTCAAAGTTATCAAATTGATCCCAACTGGCACAAGCCGGTGAAAGTAGAACAATATCCCCCTCTTCGGCTAATTTAAACGCGACTTCAGTTGCTGCAGTTAAATCTTCTACATCATATATATTCCCGTAACCCGTCTTCATGACAGCAGCAGTTATTTCAGTACGGGCTTCTCCCAGCACAATAAGCGCCTTCACGCGGTCATGAATATATTGGGCCAGAAGTGAAAAGTCCGAACCCTTATTGCGTCCTCCGGCTATCAATATAATCGGTTGCTCAAAAGATTCTATGGCTTTGATTGCAGACTCAGGATTAGTAGCTTTAGAGTCGTTAATATATAATACCCCATTTAAATAAGCAACTTCTTCCATGCGGTGCCTAACACCCCTAAACCCGCTTACTGCCTGGGATATTACCTCAGGGGCAACCCCGCATAAAAAGGCCATGGTAACCGCACAAAGTACATTTTCCAGGTTATGGTTGCCTTTGAGTTTTAAATCACTCAACTTACATATTGGGATTTCTTCGTCATGCAAATAAGCTACAATGCTATTATCCTTAATAAATACCCCGTTGTTTAATTGAGTGCTGATGCTGAAAAACACTACCTGGGCCGGACATCTGGAGCCCATTTCTAATACCAGGGGATCATCATAATTAAGTACTGCATAATCTGTAGATTGTTGATTAAGAAATATTTTTTCTTTAATAGCAGCATAATTCTTAACCGTTTTATGACGATTGAGATGATCAGGAGTAATATTCAGGATTCCACAAATATGTGGCCTGAAATCTTCAATGGTTTCCAGTTGAAAACTGGACATTTCCAGAACAATTTCTCCTGACTCCAGGCTATCCACAATACTGGTTAGTGGTACTCCAATATTACCTGCATATATAGCCTGACGACCATCAGAGGATAAAATATGCTGTACCAATGATACCGTAGTAGTCTTGCCATTGGTACCAGTAATCGCATAAATTTCCACCCGGGGTGACTTTAACTTATAACCCAGTTCAACTTCACTAATAACCGGAATGTTATGCTGCATTGCCTGTATAAAAGGGTCTATATTCAATGGTACTCCAGGACTGGCAACTATAAGCTCATATTTACCAGCTAGTATATCCGGATAAGTACCTGTAAATAAATCTACTCCGGCTTGCCTTAATTCTCCAACGATTTCGCCCAGTTGTTCCTCGGTTTTAATATCACAGGCACTCACAATTGCACCATGCTTTTGTAAAATAGCAATGGCCTGCAAACCACTTCTGGCTACACCTACAACGAGAATTCTTCTACCTTTAAAATCCACAGCTACACTTCCTTATCCAATACCTCTGAAACCCAATAGTCCAACTATTACAAAAATAAATGACATCAGCCAAAATATGCTTACAACTTTAGTTTCATGCCACCCTTTTAACTCAAAATGATGGTGCAGCGGACTCATCAAAAATATTCTTTTACCAGTGGTCTGAAATGAAAGCACCTGTAAGATAACACTTAAACCTTCAAGTACATATACGCCACCTATAATTAATAAAAATAATTCTGTTCCGGTCAAAGCCGCAACAGCAGCTATTGCACCTCCCATAGCCATTGATCCAGTATCACCCATAAATATTCGAGCCGGATAACGATTAAAAATGAGAAAACCAATACAAGCGCCGGCTAACGCACCACAAAAAACTGCTAATTGGTAATGTGAGGTCATAAAACAAATCAAAGTAAAAGCAATGGCCACAAAAAATGTAACTCCGGAAGCCAGCCCATCTAAACCATCAGTTAAATTTACGGTATTGGTAGTTGCCAGCAAAACAATAATCAGGAAAGGTATATACATAATACCTAAATCAATTCGTCCGGATACAAAGGGGATAAGAATTTCACTTCCCCGTTGAAAATAAAAAAGCAACATTATCCCAAATAACAGGCCGATAACTAATTGAAGGATTATTTTTTCCCGGGCTCGTAATCCTAACGAACGTTTTAATACTACTTTGATATAATCATCAGCAAAACCAACTGCCCCAAAAGCCAGCATTACCAGAACTGCAGTCCAGGTTTCACTGCTATTGCCTGCCAAAATAAAAGTAGCTCCCATCACTGCGGTAATAATTATTATTCCACCCATAGTGGGGGTTCCCGCTTTGGCCAGATGCCTTTGTGGTCCATCATCCCTTATACTCTGACCAACCTTTAACCGCGTAAGAAAAGGTATCATAATTGGTGCTGTTAATACTGAAATGAGTATAGCCAGGGCAAAAGCCCATACAGTTGAAGTGATACCTGGCATAATTTAATCCTCCGGTAATACAATTATTTCTCCAGCCACTTGTCTATAATTAATTCAAATTTCATTCCCCGGGAAGCTTTAAATAATATAACATCCTGTTTAGATAAATTTTCACGTAGATATTCGTGACACTCAGCCAGATCGATAAAATGAGCAATTTGCTTATCAGTCATTCCAGTCTCCCGAGCTCCCTTGGTAATAGTCTCCGCCCTAGTGCCAATTGTTACCAACAAATCCACACCGGACAGAGCAACTTTTCTTCCCACTTCTAAATGACCTTGTTGTTCATATTCCCCTAATTCGAACATATCTCCAAGAACTGCTACTATTCTCCTTCCGGCCGCCAGTTCACGAGCTGTCTCCAGTGCTGCTGCCATGGATAGAGGGTTAGCATTATAAGTATCATTAATGATTAATCCACCCTGCGGCAGATTAATCATTGCTAAACGGTTACCACTGGGTTCATAACCCGCCAGGCTGGTCTGAATATCAGGGATGGAAATGTCCATTAACATGGCTGTACCGGCTGCTGCAGTAATTACAGGGGCTAATCTTAAAGCCGGTAATGGAAACTGTAAATCTATTGTTTCCTCCAATATCTTTGCGTTGATCCACAACTTTCCTTTATTAATATGAGAATTTATAATCCTAAAATCACAATCTTTATTATAACCAAAGGTATATTTGCTACAAGAATAATCGGCTGCGGCTTGTTTCAAATAATTATTATCTCCATTAATAACTGCAAAAGATTCAACTTTTTGCAATACTTCACATTTTGCCTGAGCTATATTTTCCAGGCTCCCCATAGTCTCAAGGTGAACAGGTTCGACATTGGTAATGATTGCTATAGCAGGACGACATAAAGAGGCCAAATGGGCTATTTCCCCCCGGGAACGCATAGCCAGTTCAACCACAGCAGCTTCGTAAGAAGAATTCAATCTTAGCAGTGTTAATGGCAAACCAATCTCATTATTAAAATTTCCTTCGGTCTTTAATACCTGATAATTATTCTGCAAGAGAGTGGCTAGAATATCTTTGGTAGTAGTCTTGCCAACACTGCCAGTAACAGCTATAACCGGCAGATCAAATCTGTTTCTATGAGCAGAGGCCAATTTTTGTAAAGCAGCGAGTGTATCTTTAACTTGAATAATAGCAACCTTTTTGTACAAGTCAGGCAGGATTTTAACTGTATTGGCAACAATTGCACCTGCAGCTCCCTTTTGCAGAGCCTCATTTATGTAATCATGTCCATCAAAATTATCACCCTTTAAGGCTATAAACAGATCCCCGGTCTGAATTGTACGAGAATCAGTGGTAACGCGCAAAAAGCCCGGATTGCCCTTTTGATATACCAATTCTCCACCAGTTGCCTGACATATAAAGTTTATATCAAATTGCATGATTGCTTTTCTCCTTCAACATTTCCCTGGCAACCTGACGATCATCAAAATTTAGTTTTTCTCCTTTTATTAACTGGTAATTTTCATGTCCTTTACCGGCTATAATAACCAAATCATGTGGACAGGCCATTTGAATAGCATGACGAATTGCCTCCCGTCTATCGGGAATAACCACATACTGTGAACCCGGTACCGTTTCCAAACCGGGGATAATATCACTAATTATTTTTTGAGGATCTTCATTACGCGGGTTATCTGAAGTTACTATGCAATAATCGCTGTACTTTCCAGCAATTCCTCCCATTAGCGGACGTTTGCTGCGATCACGGTCTCCACCGCAACCAAAAACAACAATTAATCGATTCTCTGCCAGTTCCCGGGACGTCTTTAATATATTCTCCAATCCGTCAGGAGTATGAGCATAATCGACTATTACCGTGAAATCCCCTCCGGTTTCAACCTGTTCAAATCGTCCGGGAACTCCCCAAACTTTATGCAAAGCTTTTTGAATTACTTCTACTGGTATTTCCTGAGCCAGAGCAAATGCAATAGCTGCCAGGGCATTATATACACTAAATGTGCCTATTAATGACATTTCAATCGGAAAACTTTTATGAGCAGTTTTAACCATAAAACGGGTACCCTTCAAACTGGTATCAAGATCAACTGCCCTGACATCTGCTTCATTATTGATACCATAAGTATAATACGAAGCCGAGCAAACTGAAGTGAATAATGAGCAAGACGGATCATCACCGTTTATTATACAAAAGTAGCCGGGGACTGCCGGAATCATACTGAATAGTTTACTCTTAGCCCTGGCATATTCTTCCATGGTGCCATGATAATCCAGATGATCCTGGGTAAGATTAGTAAATACCGCTACATTAAAATCAATCTCTTCGACCCGGAATTGCTCCAATGCATGAGAAGATACTTCCATTATCGCCCATTGACCGGACATTTGCCGTACCATATCCAAAAACTCCTGTACCTCTACAGATTCTGGAGTTGTATGTCCATACTCCTTTTGCCACTTATCAATTCGCGCATAGAGAGTACCCAATATTCCAGTTTTAGCTCCATATTCCTCTAAAATGATCTGAATCAGGTGACTGACAGTTGTTTTACCATTAGTACCGGTTATTCCCACTACTCTCAACTGGGTAGAGGGATGGTCATAAAAATTTGCAGCTATACGAGCCATTGTTTTTCTGGCATTAGTAGTCTTTACGCAGGTTATACCCAATGGTACGAGTACATCTCGCTCCACGACAACTGCCACAGCTCCATTTTTAACTGCCTGTTCAATAAATACGTGACCATCGGTTAATTGTCCAGGCAAACACAAAAAAAGGCCTCCAGGTAAAATCTTGCGTGAGTCATAATGCAACATAGAAATATTAACCTCATCTGAACCCTGTTGATACTGAAAATCTACGCCGGTTAATAAATCAGATAATCGCACTTCTGGAAACCTCCTTTTTTCTTTGCTTATATTTATTATTCTCCAATTGGCTGGAACTTTACTTTTATTGTAGAACCACTGGTAATTACCTTGCCCGGTTCCAGTGATTGCTCATAGGCTAATCCGGAACCGCTGGGAATAAGATGCAAACCCAAATCAGATAAAATTCTTACTACTTCCTTCATTGGTTTTCCTCGTAAATCCGGAACAGTCACTTCTGTCTGTTCTCCATTGGATTCAAAAGGTGATAAATATATTATTACCTGTGATCCCCGGTTTAATTTGCTTCGGGCAATAGGGGTCTGCTGCCAGACAATATCACCATTTCCACTAACTTTAGCATTAAGACCACGGGCGTTTAAAGTAGATATCGCTTCAGCTAAAGGTAAATTAATTACATCAGGAACTACCACCTGCATAACCGGCTGTTTCTGTTCATTCTCAGGCTCATCCCTTAAAGCCACCCCTCTATAGCGCAGGGAATCTTCCATGATGGCTTTGAAGGCCGGCGCCGCTACCCATCCTCCATAGTATGGATATCCCTGTGGAGCATCTACCACTACAATACAAACCAGTTCCGGATCATCTGCCGGTGCAAACCCAACAAAAGATGCAATATATTCATCTTTCATATAGCCGCCACCCGCCTTTATTTTCTCTGCCGTTCCAGTTTTCCCTGCAGAACGATAACCTTCAATATAGGCATTTTTCCCAGTTCCGTTGGTAACCTCCCCCTCCAAAATATGGCATAATTCTTTGGCTGTTTGAGGAGATACTACGCGATTAACTACTTTTGGTTCAAATTTCTTTATAACCTTGCCATCTTTGTCAGTTATCTCCTTAACCAGATGTGGTTTCATCAGCTTTCCCTCATTGGCTACTGCGGCTACTGCCGTAGTTAACTGAATAGCAGTTACTGCATTAGCCTGCCCCATAGCCATAGAAGCCAGGTCAACCTGCATGGCGCGTTTTTGAGGTACTAATATTCCATTAGCTTCTCCCGGCAGGTCTATGCCAGTCTTTTTACCAAATCCAAATGCATTCAGATAATGATAATATTTATCCATACCTAATGCCAAACCAACCTGCACAAATCCAACATTACATGAATTCTCTACAATCTGAGCAAAAGTCTGACTTCCATGGGCTTTCGAATTAGCACAGGTTATAGTTTCCCGCCCAACTTTGATATGACCCGGACAATAAAAAGTACTATTGGCGTTGACCGTTTTCTCTTCCAAGGCCATGGCGGAAGTGGTTATTTTCATGGTTGATCCCGGTTCAAAAGCATCATTGATAGCAAAATTACGGCGATTGGCATCAGGATAATCATTGTAGTGATTAGGGTCATAATTGTCACGTGAAGTCATAGCCAATATCTCGCCTGTTTTTGGGTCCATAACAATGGCTGCAGCCCGTTTGGCTTTTCTCTCTTTAAAAACTTTATCCAATTCCCGTTCAGTTATATACTGAATAGTTTCATCCAAAGTCAAAATCAGATTGGATCCTTCTACCGGAGGAATATATTGGTGAGTTGCTTCAGGAATAGGACGGTTAACGCCGTCATGTTCTATAATAAGCTGTCCGGGGGTTCCTCCAATTAAATCATTATAGAAAAAATCAATACCTTCCAATCCGGTATTATCAATACCGGCTATGCCCAAAATATGGCAGGCCAAAGTCTTCTTGGGGTAATAACGGCGATTTTCCTCCAATATGCCGATACCAGGCAAATCCAGTTTTCGTATCTTTGCAGATTTTTCCGGATCTATTTGCCGTTTAACCCATTCCCAGTCACTATTTTTAGTAATTCGTTCATGAACTTTAAGCTCATCCATCTCCAATATATCAGCTAGTTGATGAGCTATCTCAACTTCCTTTTTTGATTGCTTTACTTCTGCCGGGACTACATAAATAGAATCAGCACTGATGGATATTGCTAATTCATTGCCATTACGGTCATAAATAATACCACGTTTTGCTTCTAAAGTTCTTTCCCGGGTGCGATTTTGTAAGGCTTTTTCTGATAATTCAGCACCTTGGATAAACTGCAGCCAAAACACTCTCCCCCCCAGTAGAAAAAAGCCTAGTGTAAACAAGAAAAAAAGCGTTGCAATACGCTTTCTTACTAATAAGTTACTAGTTTGCACGGTAAATCACCCCGTCTTAAATAATTACAAATTCTTTTGGGCAAGCTTGACCAGGTTTGAATAAATTTTATCTAATGGTTTATGCTCAGCCTGTAATGTCGGGATGGTTTGATTACCTTCTTCAACCTCGGGAACAGTTTTAATAGCTGCAACGGCAATAGCCTGTTGTGGTTTAATCATGCCTAATTGAGTGGTAGCCAGGGCCTCTATACGATCCAGGGAGTTAACTTGTGCAATTTTATACTCCATACGCTTATTGGCTGTTTCCAGGTCACCTATTTCTTTTTCCAGAGATACAATTTGATAACCCAAGCTGGCACCCTTTATACATAAAAAGACCAGTACTACTGCATAAACAAAGGCAAACAAGCCAACCTTAACAAGTAGTTTACTTCTTATATTAGTTCTTTTATAAGTTCTTCTAATTCTCTTTATATTAGGTACTGATTCATTATATACCGGGGTCTGCCAATCCCTTGAATAATCCAAACCTGCCTGTATCATATTATTCTTCCTCCCTGAAAACTAGAACTACACTCGACTGGCAACTCTTAGTTTGGCACTTCTTGCCCGGGGATTTTCCTCACATTCTTCCGATAAAGGAACTATCGGTTTTTTGGTTACTGGTCTTAGTTTTGCTGTATGTCCGCAGGTACATATCGGATAATCAGGGGGACATACACAATCACGGGAATTTTCCTGAATAAACTTTTTAACTATTCGGTCCTCAAGTGAATGAAATGTTATTACACAAAGACGACCATTTGGCTTCAAGGCCTCAACTGCCTGTGGTAACATTAATTCAATTGCCTGCAATTCGTCATTGACTGCAATACGAATAGCCTGAAAAGTTTTCCTGGCCGGGTGTTTTTCTCTTCTATAACTGGCCGGCACGGCTTCCTTAATTATTTCAACCAATTGCATAGTAGTATCAATAGGATTATCAATTCTTTGATTTACAATTTTTCGCGCTATCTGTCGGGCATATTTTTCCTCGCCATATACAAATAACAAATGAATAATTTCTTCTTCGCTGTAATTATTAATTACATGCCAGGCACTTATTGGCTGATTACGGTTCATACGCATATCCAAAAGAGCTTCCTCATGAAAGCTAAAACCCCGTTCAGCTTCATCCAACTGAAATGATGATACCCCAAGATCAGCCATAATACCAGTAACTTTGTCAATTTTTTCCCGTTTTAACACTTCAGTCAGAAATTTGAAGTCAGTATTTATAAACTTCACCGTTGATGTGTCGAATTCCTGCTGGATTTCCCGCATTATTTCCCAATCTTTGTCAAAGGCAATAACCCGAGCTTCAGAATCCAGTTTTTCCATTAATGCCCTTAAATGTCCTCCCCCGCCCAGGGTTAGGTCAACATAAATACCCTTCGTGTCAGTTACTAAATGTGAAATAGTGGGTTCCAATAATACTGGCTTATGCAATAAATTCGCTCCTATATACCCAAATCTACCAGACTTTCAGCAATTTCTTCGTATCCGGATGCTGCTCTCTGGTTATATTCATTCCAACTATCATAAGACCAAATTTCCACGCGGGTACCAACTCCAATTATTACAACGTCTTTATCAATACCAGCATAGTCACGAAGATTTCCCGGTAGTACTACTCTACCCTGCTTATCAACTTCCAATTCCGAGGCTCCCGAGAAAAAAAAGCGGGCAAAAGATCTAACATCAGCACGCGTAAACGGCAATGACTTTAGTTTATTTTCAATTGCCTGCCATTCATCCATAGGATAAAGGAAGATACAATTATCCAAACCCTTGGTAGCAACAAAGCGCTCCAGAAGCTGCTCCCTAAACCTGGAGGGGATGGTGATTCTTCCTTTTACATCTAATGTATGCTGATATTCTCCCAGAAACATTTGCGGTACCTCTTTAATGTTACTTCAGGGATTATCATCCACTTTAATCCACTTTACACCACTTTATTCTTTTTATCAATCACTATATCCTTCTTTGTGAAACTTTTATCATGAATTAGATAAAATATTATTCTTGCCGGAATTAATAGACACAGATAACACAGACCCTGCGGGCACTGATTTACACAGATTTTATATTAATAAAATTTTGAGTAGGGTTTATTTATGATGAGTAAAATCTATACGGGGAATGTAATAGCGGAGTTAAGAAAGTCGGGCAGTTGGTTTAGTGTCGTCAGGTCTAGTCAGGAACAATAAGGAAAAGTCAGGTTCAATTTTTAGTGCTCATCTCATTAGTTATTATGTAACTTAGCATATATTATCTGTTGCAATATTATAATTAAAATATTCTGCGTCAATCTATGAAATCTTTGTTATCCCCCTATCGGGGAAAACTAATGTTTCAAGCCTTCGGCTATGAAGACAATTAATGTTACCGCGTCTATTAAAAATCTGTGAAAATCTAAAATAATCGGTGTTATCTGTGTCTATTATTATTGATCCAGATGGGATTGGAGAATATCCAGGGGTGCAGGCGTCTATAGCGGGGAAGATATGCCTGGGCACGATATATTCCCGGACCAACATCCGGAAATTTATGATTGGTTCCTCGGTTTTCTCTCCACAGCCTTCCGTCTTTAAATACTTTAACCACGGCTGTATGGGGAGTAACAATATGTAAACCAAGATTGTTTTCATAATTAAGCTGGCTGCCGGACGACCATACCTGTTCGTTTTTTTGAATCTCAAAACGAAACCCTTTGCTGTTCATTAAATAATCATTGGCCACCCAGCAATTTCCTTGGCGTAATGCATGATAAACAGTGTTTTTATCATCAATAACTTCTCCGGTTAGAGGTTGGGCTGATAAAATATGCATATTTATAAATTGAAATCCTGTCCGGTAAGAACCCATGGTTATTTTAAATGGTCCATATTTAATCTTGGTCCCATGGGCATCTGAACCGCCAAAGGCTAATACCCGTTTGCCGTTTAGAAGATATTCATCCCATTTGGATATAATCTCCGGATAGGGTCCCACCATTCCTGCCTGGGGATTAATTAACAGGTAAATTCCCCGCCAGATATTGTTGATACCATCTCTCCATTGGGATAAATAATTCCAGATCTCTATTCCCTGAAAACCATCTACTGTCCAGTCAATCCACTCGTAGGTCAATCCATTCTCATAAAATTTTGAGCCTTTTTCAACTGGATGAGCAATGATGCCAATGCCCTGTTGCTGATTAACCTGATCAATGACATTTTGCGGGCAATTATCATCGGAAGGTACAACTTCTTTTACATCGAGGGCTAAATAATGATTATTTTTATAATTAATCTCCATACCAACCAGAGTGAGAACTCCATGCCGGTAACCTTCCTGACCTTTATACATACCATTTAAGGTATGGTGGTCGGTTATAATTATAAAGTCCAGATTGGCACCGGCAGCAATCCCGACAATCTGATATATGGATAACTCACCATCCGAATAATGGGAATGAATATGCATATTGCCCTGGTATTCGTATAAAATCTGTCTCACCACCTATTACCAGTTTATGCTACCTCGCAGGAAAAGTATTCGCAGAGTTTTTTGAACCTGACTGTAACTGACTCTGACTGACTTGACCTGACAAGTTTAAAAAAATAAGGGCGGCACAGGTATATCCTCTGCCACCCTTATTATAACCAGTCTGTTTAGCTAACAACTGTGATATCGAAAGTTTTTTCACCCTGGTCAAATTTAATGGTCAGGGTCATTACGGTTCCGTCGGGAACCATAGAGATGGGTACAGGAAGCAATGCAGCTACTGCATCAGCTTTAAGAGTTAATACATCACCTGCAACAGTATACTCTTTACCTTCGTTCAGGGTAATTTTTACAGCTCCGCCAAGAGCAGATCCAGTGATTCCGGTAATCTTGGTTGCCGGTCCCCAGGTAATTTTAACATCAGCATCAGCAACATTAGCCTTACTCAAATCGGCACCAGTCGGGCTGATAGCTAACTCAGCTGCAGGAGCTGGCTCCTCTTTGACAGGCTCTTCTTTAACTGGCTCTTCTTTAACTGG
>JAAYBS010000224.1 GCA_012718855.1 Syntrophomonadaceae bacterium | reverse complement strand
CCGTCAGTTACGATGAAGTATTTCATACTGTTCGCCGGATTGTCGAAAATTGCAGTTTTAATTTGATCGAAGCTTTGGCGGAAACCATAGCTGAAAAGCTTTTATCAGACTTTGCTGTGCAGGAAGTAGAAGTAACCGTATATAAGCCCCAGGCTCCAGTAGAGGGGAAATTTAATTATTTTGCCATAAAAATCAAACGTTTTCGTCAATAAATTCTTGCTCTGCCAATAGGTATATGCTAATTTAGAGGGTGAACCCTGTATGAAGAGAGATATTTATATTGGACTCGGGTCCAATATGGGTTTCAAACGCCGGAATATTGAAACGGCAATTGATAATATAGAAAAAATACCCGGGGTGGACCTGGTGAAAAAGTCTTCGCTTTATGAGACTGACCCCTGGGGAAAAACGGACCAGGATAAATTTTTAAACCAGGTCATTATGATAGAAACTGCTTTAGGTGCCGATGAATTATTGGACTACCTGCTGGAAATTGAAATTAAAATGGGCCGCCAGAGGCTTGAAAAATGGGGCCCACGGGTAATAGATCTGGATATACTTTTATATGGGAATCAGGTCATTCAGACCGACAGGTTGAGGGTACCGCATCCCCATATGCGCGAAAGGTTGTTTGTCCTTATCCCATTACAGGAAATTGGAACGGATTTGCGTTTTCCTGAAGATGGGATAACCATTGAGGAGGTGTTGAGTAGAGTTTTAGCCCGAGATGGAAACACAGATATTCGTAAAATCTAAACCGTTTTCCACCGGTACTTTTAATTAAGTAACCGCTTGTAGCCAAATGGACCAAGACGGGAAACAGCCGGAAAAGGGCTAGCCTTTTTCCCGCGCCCAGAGGAGGTTTTTGTTTTGAACAAGAAAATCGGTATAATCGGGGCGGGAGTCGTTGGAACAGCAATTGGGGTGGTTTTAGACCAGAAGGGTTATGAGATTACGGGTGCTTATGATATTAAACCCGAATCTACTGACATGCTGGTTGAAAGGACAGGTTGTCTGTCTTTTGACTCGCCTCAGGAAGTTTCTCGCTCAGCAGATATTTTATTTATTACGACCAGTGATACGTCTATTCAGAATGTAGTGGACACCCTGGCTGATCGTAAGGCTTTTTATGATGGACAGGTAATTGTGCATATGAGTGGTGCCCAATCATCAGAAGTTTTGGATAGAGCCAAGAACTTTGGCACTCAGGTACTTTCCGTTCATCCGCTGCAATCTTTTGCCAGCGTGGAACGGGCTATAGAAAACTTACCCGGATCAGTTTTCAGCATCGAAGGAGATGAAGAAGCTTATCCGGTAGCCAAATGCATAGTAGAAACCCTGGAGGGGGAATACTTTTGTATTGACCGCAAAGCCAAACCCTTATATCATGCGGGAGCTTGTGTGGTATCCAATTATTTGGTTACCCTGATTGACTTTGGGGTAAAATTACTGGAATCCACCGGTATACCCAGAAACTCGGGTATGAAAGCCTTAATGCCCTTGATTCAGGGTACGGTAAATAATATAGAGAATATTGGTATACCCAAAGCGCTTACCGGGCCAATTGCCCGGGGTGATCTTTCAACTATTATCAAGCATCTGGACTGTCTGGAGGAAATGGCACCGGAGCTGATGAAACTATATAGCTGGCTGGGCTTCTATACTGCCCAGATTGCAGTTGAAAAAGGTACTATTGATACTAAAGTAATGGATGATCTGCAAAAGATGTTTGTCAAGGAATTATCCCGAGCAGTATCAGCCGGTTAAATGTGGCAGGAAGAGTTGTTGCCGGGAAAATAGCTTAAAAAGGAGTGATACATTATGGCGAGAACATCGACTGCCAGCCTAAGGGAGAAAAAGCTGCAACAGCAAAAGATAACCATGTTGACCTCGTACGATTATTTTACTGCTGCCAT
>JAAYBS010000223.1 GCA_012718855.1 Syntrophomonadaceae bacterium | reverse complement strand
TAAGTTAGGTTGGTTAAGTTAGGTTGGTTAAGTTAGGTCAGGTTCAATTCGGTTTGGTAAATTAAAATAAATTAGGTTTTGAGGCGAGTTTAGTTAACAAAATGAATGGTTACACTCAGGAAGACACGGTGACCCTTCTCCGCCACCTAAATCTACAGATTTAATCCCGGTCAATCAAATTTGATCGGGATTATTGTTTTTCTGCATTTATCCGATGCACAATTGCTGGCAGTATTGACTTATGACATATATAATTGAAATAATTAGTAGTTTTCCAGGAGGAATCAGGTTTTTTATGGGAAATGCATTGGCCGGGAAAGTATGTCTGGTGACTGGTGCCAGTCGTGGAATCGGAGCTAATATAGCCAGAGAATTGGCTGCTCAAGGTGTTGCCGTGGCAGTTAACTACAGAAATTCTGTCAGTGAAGCTCAGCAATTGGCAGCAGAGATAAACCAAATTGGCAAAGGGCTTGCTATTCAGGGTGATGTATCCAGTCGTCAGCAGGTAGATGCCATGTATAAACAGATCGAAAGTACTTTAGGGCCGGTTAATTTACTGGTCAATAATGCTGGGGTTTCTTTGCGGGGATTATTTCAGGATGTTACTGAAGAGGAGTGGCAGCAGGTTATTGACACTAATTTAAAGGGCCCATTTTTTTGTTGCCAGCGGGCTTTTCCCCATATGCTGCGGCAAGGTTACGGGCGTATCGTAAATATTGCTTCTATATGGGGTATTGCAGGTGCTTCCTGTGAAAGTGTTTATGCCGCTTCCAAAGGCGGACTTATTGCTTTGACCAGGTCTCTGGCCAAAGAGTTGGGACCTTCAGGAATTACTGTAAATGCGATTGCACCCGGGGCTATTCAGACCGATATGTTAAACCGGGAATTGGATGCAGATGAAGTCCGGGCATTACAGGATAATATTGCTTTGGGCAGATTGGGAAGGGGACAGGATATTACCGGAGTATGTTCCTTTTTACTTTCACCTCAGGCGGATTATATTAACGGACAGGTAATTACTGTGGATGGTGGCTGGCTTTAAGCCTATTTATCGGCAGGTATAAGATTAATGCTATTATAGTAAACTTAACTGCAGGATTAATTGGAATGGGGGATGGTTTAGTGAAGGGCAGCTTAATTGCCGGGTTGATGGTGATATTTTTACTGTTGAGCAGCTCTCCGCTATCCGCCGGACAAGTTACTTATAACCAAGAGTATTTAAAGGCAATTTTGCAGTTTATTGATGATAATTATTACCAGGAAGTTGATTTTGAAAAGTTAAACACAGAAACGGTGCAGACCATATTTTCCAGTTTGGATCCCTATACCCGGTTTTTTAACCATGAAGAGGCAGCTGAATTCCTGGATTATGTAAGTGGAGACTACCAGGGAATAGGAGTGGTGTTACTTGAAAGGGATAATAAAATACTTATCAAACAGGTAATGGAATCATCACCAGCTGCTCGATGTGGAATTTTACCCGGTGACAGAATTACGAAGGTTGATAATATTAATGTTGCTCATGCCACCATAGAGGAAGTAGCTGAACTGGTCAGAGGTGAAATTGGTACTGAAGTTACTGTTGAATTATTGCGTGGTGATCAGCGCCTGATTTATAAAATTGTGCGTAGCGAAATAATAATGAATCCGGTTTACAGCGACATGCGCGAAGAGATTGCTTATATTTACATAGAGTCATTTAATGCCCATACTCAAGCCTTTCTGGATAAAGCACTTCAGCAGGCAGCAGCAAAAAATATTAAACATATTATTCTGGATTTACGGGATAATAGCGGAGGCTCGGTTCAGCAAGCCGTTGAAGTCGCCAGATACTTTATCCCTCGGGGGTTGATTACGCGCCTGGATTTTGGTGCAGAAGAGGTAATGGATATTTATTATTATTCCTATCTGGACGTTTCTCCATATAAGTTGGTGGTATTGGTAGATGAGGAAACTGCCAGTGCAGCAGAAATTTTGGCCGGTGCTGTTCAGGATAGTGATGCTGGAGTTTTAATTGGTAATAAAACTTATGGCAAAGCCCGGGTACAGGATTTTATGGCTATGCTTTCCCCGCAGGCCTATTCCAGGTATCGTGTACGTTATGCTATTAATTCAGTAGATCCTCGAGCATTACCGCAAAATGAATGGGGAGTTTTAAATGATGAGGATATGCTTGGTTGGGTTAAGATGACTACCGGTATATACTATACTCCTAAAGGCCGCAATATTGATGGTCAGGGATTAAACCCGGACATAAAGGTACTGCCATCGGAAATCCCGGGGGTCTGGCTACAGAAAATACTGCCTTTGGCACAAATGGAAAAACTGGCATTGAAAAGTATCAGCAATGAAGTTGAAACCGCAGAAAATATCCTATTACTGGCTGGATACGAGCTTGATGAACCTGATACATTTTTGGATGAACTTACTTATGAAGCGATTAAAAAGTTTCAGGCTGATAAAGGGTTGTATCCTTATGGAGTGTTGGATTTTTCTACACAAAAAGAGCTTAATTGTACCTTGAACGGTTTACGGGTTGAATATGATCCGGTTTACGCCCGGGCAGTTGAATGGTTACGGGAATAAGATTATTTAACCTGGATTCTATTACAAAAAGGTATAAAACGCTTTTTAGGTGAATAAATATTTTGTCGCCAGGACTCCTTAATATTTATTTACCAAAATGGTTTTTAGCAGTTTATTATCAGGGATTTTATATCAGGAACAGGGGGAGATAATGTGAGTCAAATATTATCAGGAGTTCGGGTACTGGATTTATCGAGAATGCTGGCAGGGCCTTTTTGTTCGCAGATACTGTCTGATTTTGGAGCAGAGGTTATAAAAGTTGAGGACTTGAATGGTGATACGGGAAGATGGTCACCTCCGATAGTTGGCGATCAAAGTGCTATATTCTATACCGTAAACCGTAATAAAAAGAGTATTGCTCTGGATTTGAAAAGTGAGGACGGAGCTGAAGTTTTTAAACGCATGGTTGCTATCAGTGACGTGGTTATTGACCAATTCCGACCTGGAGTCATGCAGCGGCTGGGATTCGGATATGATAAATTGAGTGAAATTAATCCCCGTATAATATGTTGTTCGTTAAGTGGCTATGGCATGACCGGACCAATGAGCGAAATGGCCGGACATGATATTAATTTTTTAAGTATGGCCGGGGTTATCGATAATACCGGAGGTAGTGACGGTAGACCATGTATTCCCGGAGTTCAGATTGCTGGTATGGCCGGGGGAGGCATGTATGCAGTAATTGCCATATTGTTGGCTTTAATTGACCGTGAAAAAACCGGGCGGGGACAGTTTTGTGATATTGCCATGCTGGATGGTTCCATTAGTCTTATGAGTTATGCACTGGGAGAGTTATTTGGGTCACAAAGGTCCGGTAACCGGGGAAAAGAAATACTTACCGGAGGATTTGCCTGCTATAATCTTTACCGCTGCAAAGATGATAAATATTTCAGTCTGGGAGCAATAGAAGGCAAGTTCTGGAGTGAGTTCTGCCAGACGCTGGGAGTGCCTCAGTTAATAAATTCCCAGTGGGATATTTCCCGGCAGGATGAAATGCACCGGGAAATTGAATTAGTTACTCAACAGAAAAACCGGGATGAATGGATGGAAATATTCAGCGGGGCCAACATTTGTCTGACTCCGGTGTTAAGCGTGGAAGAAATGGTTGAACATCCCCAGGTTAAGGCGCGGAATATGATTCATGTGCTCAAGGATTTAAATCAAACCGGAATAGATTTACCCGTACCGGCTCCGGCAATTGTAATGTCACAATCACCGGCTCAGGTTAATCTTATCTTTCCAAAATTAGGAGCGGATACTGATGAGCTTTTAGCCGAGTTGGAATTTTCACCGGAACAAATTCAGAGCCTGCGTGACCGCCGGGTGATTGGCAGTTAACGGGGTGGATCAAAGCTGGATGGTTTTACTCCACTGCTTAAATAATAATTATCTTTGTCCTGTATAACTTTACCGCTGGCGATAAGATGTTGCAAATGGATCTCAATCATAGTGATTTCATAAAGGAAAAACACTTGTTGCGGGGGAGGCAACTGCTGATAAACCGGCAGATGTTTGGCTATTTCAACCGGAGTATGCTTTCCCCGATACATTAATGATACTATCCGATGTTCGCGCTCATAAACAATATCACGATATTCGTTAAGTCGAGAGATTATACGCTCTTTGATTAATGCCTGTCCATGACCACTAATAATAAAATCAGGTTTAAGTTTAATTAATCTTTCAATTGAGTCAATTAATTCTGATATTGAACAGTTTATATTACCGTACCAGGGACCAAAGGGGGACAGGTCCAGATCAGCGGTAAAAACAAAACCCTGATCTGGGAATAAGAAACCGCAGTGACCAGCCGAATGACCAGGCAGATGCAGAACCTGGAAATGAGTTTTACCCGTTTTGATTATTTGACCATCAGATAAATTGGCGTTTACATGTGTGGTACGGTAGTGAATCGCGTCCATATAAAGGGTATGCAGTTTTTCGTCAGGGACTTGTGCATAAAAATTAAAATTATGCAGATAAGCTTTAGCTGACTGGGCCATGGCCTGGTCTTTTTCATGCATAAGCACCCTGGTATCGGGATAATCAATATTATGAAAATAATGATCCAGATGACCATGGGAATTTACTATTAAATCAATCTTTTTTCCAGTAAGGTTTATTAATTCTTCATCAGTAGGACTGGAATCAATTAAGCACCCGATATCATCATCAATCCAGATGCAATTACAATAAGGAAATTTAAACCGTGGTAACTCAAATACTTTTATATGTTTGGTTATGTTAAACAACCTTTTCTCTCCTACTCCATTTGATAGTATTTTTTACATTATACTTGTTTGCATCTATAAATTACTACCAGGTCCTAAATATGACAAAATAATTATAAAATTTTACTAAATTTAACCTTAACAGGACAGTGAAAGTTGTTATATAATACTGAATAGGGGGAAAATTCTAATAAATCACTTGTTATCCAATTAGATTAGAAAGTTAAAGGGGAGAAATGGGGGGGAATTATGTACAAGCAGGAGTATAATCGAAAATTAGTTTCAGCTGAAGAAGCAGTCAGGGTAGTCAAATCAGGTGATATTGTAGATTATGGTTTTTTCAACGGCAAACCGGTGCAATGTGATCTGGCACTGGCAGCTCGTAAGGATGAGCTGAAGGATGTAAAAGTTTATTCGGCAGTAACGCTTCCGCCGGTTCCCGAAGTAGCCAAACTCCGTGATAGTTTTACTTATCATGATTGGCAATTCAGTAAAATAGCCCGCATATTACAGTCCAATTATGAATTATGTTACTACTCACCTATTTTATATCATCAGGCTCCTTCACTTTACCGGGATAACGTTGCCCCTCATCGTAATGCAGCTATTTCAGTAGTTTGTCCGATGGATGAGCACGGATATTTCAACCTCGGACCGCAAAATTCAGAAACCATGGCCAATATGGAAGTTGCAGATTATGTAATTGTGGAAGTCAACAAAAATATGCCGGTATGTCTGGGCGGTGCTGAAGAGGCTGTTCATATTTCCATGGTAGACTATATTGTTGAAGCACCGGACGACCAACTGTTGCCGGATATACCCGGGGCGGAGCCTACCGAAATAGACAAAAAAATAGCTGGCCACTTGATGGATTTTATTTATGACGGCTGTTGTATTCAGCTGGGAATTGGGGGTATGCCCAATGCAGTAGGCAAAGCTATTGCTAACTCGGATTTAAAAAATTTGGGCGGGCATACAGAGATGTTTGTTGATGCGTATGTTGACATGATAGAATCAGGGCGTATGAACGGCAGTGCTAAAAATTTTGACCGGCACCGCTGTGCGTACACTTTTGCAATCGGCAGTCAGAATATGTATGATTTTATGGATAATAATCCGGCTCTGGCTTCCTATCCGGTTGATTATACCAATGACCCCCGGGTGATTTGTCAGCTGGATAATTTTATTTCCATTGTAAATGCGGTACAGATTGATTTATATTCCCAGGTAAATGCTGAAAGTATGGATACTACTCAGATATCCGGAAATGGAGGCATGTGGGATTTTGTGCTGGGCGCTCAATGGTCAAGAGGTGGAAAAAGTTTTATTTGTCTGTCTTCTACTTTTACTGACAGTGAAGGCAATATGAGATCCCGTATTTTACCGACATTTTCTCCAGCCAGTATAACTACTGTACCCCGCCAAATGGTAGATTATATTGTAACTGAATATGGGGCAGTCTTATTAAGGGCCAAGCCGGTATGGCAGCGGGCTGAACTATTAATATCAATTGCCCATCCAAAATTTCAGGATGAATTGATTAAGGAAGCTGCTAAATTAAAATTGTGGCGTAAAACCAATAAGATTGAATAGCCATAACTATCTTGGATTAATAATACAAAAAGCCCACCGTAAAAGGCGGGCTTTTTTAAGTAATTGGCAGTTTTTATTTAGGAGCCATACGAATGGCGCCATCCAGACGGATGGTTTCAGCATTCAGATAATTGTTTTCTACGATTGCCTGAACTAACATAGCAAACTCAACCGGATTTCCAAGTCTCTGGGGCATCGGAATTGATGCAGCCAGGGAATCACGGGCAGCCTGAGGCAGCTGTTGCAGCATCGGGGTGTCAAAAGTTCCCGGAGCAATGGTGTTAACACGAATCAGATGTCTGGATAGGTCTCTGGCGACAGGAAGAGTCATAGCAACTACTCCGCCTTTAGATGCGGAATAAGCAGCCTGTCCAATCTGACCATCAAAAGCAGCAACGGAAGCTACATTGATGATAACGCCTTTTTCGCCTTCGTCTCCAGGATCGTTTTTATCCATTGCAAATGCAGCATTGGAAAGCATGTCAAATGCACCAATCAGGTTAACATCCATAACCATTTTGAACCAATCAATGTTCCAGGGGCCATCTTTGCCAATGGTACGTCCAGCACTACCCATTCCAGCATTGTTAACCAGAATGTGCAGAGCACCAAACTTATCAACAGCAGCTTGAACAGTGGCCTTAACATCATCAGTGGAAGTAACATTGCATTTGCAGAATATGGCTTTGTCACCTAATTTTGCAGCCAGCGCATTTCCTTTTTCTTCGTTAAGGTCAGCGATGACAACATTGGCACCAGCAGCGTGCAGACGCTCTACTGCTGCTTCACCAAGACCGGATGCTCCACCG
>JAAYBS010000222.1 GCA_012718855.1 Syntrophomonadaceae bacterium | reverse complement strand
CCGCCGTCAAAAAATCGGCCGTGGACTGCGCCTCTGTGTTAACCAGAATGGTGAACGCGTATTTGACCCACAGATTAATACCCTTTCGGTTATGGCTAACGAATCTTTTGCCGAGTTTGCTGAGAACCTGCAAAATGAAATTGAATCCGAAACCGGAATTAAATTTGGAATTATCGAGAAACACGCTTTTGCAGCAATATCTTATACCGATGATTCGGGGGAACTTAAGAACCTTGGGTTTGATGATTCAGAGAAACTATGGGGATACCTTTTTGAAGAAGAGTTAATATATAATTCCGGAAAAATTAAACAGGAATTAAAACAAAAAATAGTTGACGATACCTTTGAGGTACCTTTGGAGTTTAAACATGTTGAAAAAGAAATCAAACAGGTTATCCAGAGATCAATTAATAAGCTGCCTATCCGCAACCATAGCGATGAAATAGTAGCAAGAATTAATAAAAGAGTTTACCTGGGCCCAGAATTTGAAAATCTATGGAACCGTATAAAATACCGTACTACTTATTCCATAGCTATGGATATTGAGAAATTAATTGAAAATTGTGTGAAAGCGATTAAAAAGATGCCTATGATTCCCAAAATTCGTATGATTCAGGAGAGCGCCAGAATCGATATTCAACAAGCAGGTGTATCAGGAGAATTAGTCGGTACAAAAGTACTTGATCAAATTGAGATAAAACATCCCTTACCTGACATATTACGCTATCTGCAAGATGAAACTAAGCTGACCAGGAGAACCCTGGTAAAAATATTGCTCGAAGCAGGAAGACTTGAAGACTTCAAAAACAACCCTCAGAAATTTATGGAGGCTACATCTGATATCATCAAACAAAATATGAAACTAATGATTGTGGACGGTATCAAATATGAAAGGATCGGAACCCTGGAGTTTTTCCGGCAGGAATTGTTTGAAATGACTGAACTCAAGGGTTATTTGAGTTCAAATGCAGTAAAGGTAGAGAAATCTGTCTACGACCATTTGGTATTGGATTCCGATATTGAAAAAGAATTTGCTCGTATGCTGGAGTTTGATGATGATGTCAAAGTATATACCAAACTACCGCCTAAATTTCAAATTGAAACCCCCATCGGCAACTATAATCCGGACTGGGCAGTACTTGTAGATAAAGACGGTATTGAAAAGCTTTACTTTGTAATTGAAACCAAAGGCAGCACCGATGCTGGTCAGTTAAGATTATTTGAGGATTATAAAAATAAATGCGGCAGAAAACACTTTGCAGCATTGGAAACGGGAGTTGTTTATGATGTCAAAAAAGATTATTCAGAGTGGAAGGTAGGAATATAACTTATGAAGTAAAGGCTACTGCAGAGATATCAGGAAGTTGTTCTCAAAGTTCAATGAAACGATACCATATATTCAGTTAAAGACCCTGGATAAGCATAAGCAATTTTTTTAAAAATTTCCATATAAGTAGTCACAAACTATCCTTGTGGAATCTTTATGTGATAATCCAGCAGCATATTTAATTTCTTCCATTTTTCGGCAGTAACGGCAAAAGTCTGCTATATGGCTTATTAAGCACCTTACTCAGCCAATCCCCGGGCAATCCTGCCCAGATATAGTGAAGGCAAAGCAAATGAGGTGGATTTTATTGTTTGACAGCACATTATTTGGCGATTTGGCAGGATTATTACGGAAAAATATAGAAATATATTAAATATTTGTGGTAAGTGGGAAAAGATTCTCCCGCTGGACAAAGACTAAACAGGCGGAACTACTAGCAGATAACGAAGTTGCGACAATCTATGAATACGAGGACTCTTATCAGGATCTTAAAGTTGCGGAGTATAATGCTCAATAATTAATGAAAACAAAGAATACAGGAAATCAGCCAGTGTATAAGGAGGGACAGCCCTATGGAATTAATGGAAATGGTTAGGATTATTAAAGAAGTTTTCCCAGAGAAAGCGGTAGAACTATCCATAACTTTGGAATTATTAAGGGATACTATGGAAGATACCCGGCAGGATATAAGGCAGCAAATGATGTTGCTCTATGATCAGGGTAAGCATGAAGCCATGATCCCACATAACCAACTGGCAGCATCTATACTTGAATACATGGCGCGGGTGCAGGAGATACAGGCAGCCCTGGAACCGGAAGAGCAATTACCGGTTAAATCAAGTGAAGAAGACGAACCCGGATTGCCGGATTATCAGGCTTATACAGTAGATTCAGAGGTAGTTCATACTCTGCATGAAGATTTTACATATACCCGACCGGCTGCTTTTGAATTTAAGGGAGAACGCGTAGAAGTGCGTACCTGGCAGCAGATGTTAGTCAAGACTTGTGAGATGCTTTTAACTATAGATCGTGAACGTTTTATAAAATTTGAAAATGATCCTACTATGCAGGGGCGTAAACAAAAGTTATTCTCCACTAATCCTTCTAACATCAGAAATCCCCAAAAGATAAAGGATAGTAAACTTTATGTTGAGACTAATCTGAGTGCAAATTCAATTAGAAATCTGATAATTAAAATGTTACAAAAGTTTAGTCTGAAGCTTTCCGAATATAAAGTGTTTTTACGTGCTGACTACACCAGTCTGCATTGATGTTTATTTTATTTTCATATGGGAGGATTTTTTGCAGGTCATCCAGCAAATGCATTACTAATTGGTTGTGATCGGGGTAAAAGTTATATGTTTACCGGTTCTTCCCCTAATTTTGGCTTGGGGAATGAGTGGGATGGGGAGGTAAACTTTATTTTTGAGGCTGAGGCAGTATTATGTCAACAATGGCAGGTGTTTGTTGACTATTTATGGTATAAATCAACTCTGCTAAATGATGAAACAGCTATGATACCTATGTTGACACCAGCGGAAGGAACCCGCGAGGCAGCTGAAATGTGGCAACAGTATTTGGCCTTTTTCAAGGGAGAAAATTTGTTTAAAAAAGCTCCCCAAATTAAAGTTGATCCAGATAATGGCAAAGTAGAAGCTACGAAAGATAATGGCGAAGAAATTGCAACGGTGTCCTCTGAAATAGATTTACCTCCCTATTCTACACTTGTCATCGAACTTGGACGATTATATAACCAGGGCAGCCAGGTAACTATAAATAAATTAACCCGTCTCGGACCACTTGACGCCCCTGTGAAACCTGAATATTTTCGGTATAATTGGTGAATATCGCCATGGCGGAGTGACACAGAAAACCCAATATCGGATTTCCATTCTTAGTCAGGATGATCTAAATACTATTGAACGTTTAAAAAATAAAAATGAAGATGGCACTGAAAAAATGAGTTTTTCTTTAGGAGACGGTGTGTACTGGATGCCTGACAGTGTACGCCAACTTTATCACAACGAAATTCAGCATATTAATTCCGAGGGAAGCACTAAATTAAAAGCGATAATGAATAATGACGTTGATACATTTGTTAATTCCAATCGGGATAAACTGCGCAGAGATCTTGATAATATGTATCGTGCGGTTAATGGTAATGGGACAATGAATAGTGAAGATGTTGAAAGTATTTTACTGGAATTGAAGAGTAGACTGAAAAAAGCACTGGAAGGAAATATATTGCCAGAGGTATCATATAGCTCCATTTTATTTCGAGATGATAATGACTCGGATAAAGGTTCCTGGGGACAGGGAGCAACATTATTAAGGAGTATTGCCTTATTCGCACGCGATTCCTTAGTTATCAGACATACTTTACTCGTGGTCTATCGGTAAACCCGCAGGAACTACGTGAAGCTATGAATGTGTATTAGATGATGCTATTTACAAAGAGATTACCACGGAAGTTCATATACGCTCAAGGACTGAAATAGAAAAAATTAGGGAAATAGTTGAAAGCAATAAGGATGATAAAGAGAAATGTCAGGCATTATTAGACATCATAAATGGTAAAGGGATAGTATAAAGTTGCCTTTAAAAGGGGGGATATGGGTTTCCCAGGATAAATGGTATGGGAACAACAGGGACAAAGGAGGGGAGGAAAAATGGAGATTAAGAAACAGGTTCCAAGTATAACTGTAAACATAAGGGTTCCTGCTTCAATATATGAACGGCTGGAAGATGAAATTTCAAAAATGAACAAGAATGGCCAGAAAGTATCTAAGAACTCTCTGTATGTTGAGGCATTGACGCAGTTTTTAGATAGTATCGAGGAAGAACAAGTATATCAATATGAAGAAGAGGAATTTGAGCTACAACCCGAAACAAAAGTAGTAGCTGATGAAATAGAAAATATTACAGAGTCATGCAGCTTCTGTGATAGGCCTGATCGTGAAATTAAGAGGGATATAGATAATGATAATATTCCGGATGATGCTTTGTTAAGCAGATGTTGTTGGCGTCGGATATCTTATGTTAGGGCTATATTTGGCGTGACTATTGAATGGCCAGAATTGTGCAGACGAAGAGGAAGACTATATAAGTCGAAAAGATAAAGTAAGGCTAGAAAACCCTGTTATTTAAATGGTGCTGATTCCTACTAGCTTGGATGGTAAATGGAATTCCCAAGATGAAAGGATAGGATGATTGTAAATGATAGCGGAAACTGCAGAGAACTGTAAAACAGAGATCTCATTCAGGGTAAAGAGATAGCAAAAAGTAGCTTTAAAAGGGGAGGAAAATGAGTAGAAAAAGACCAAGAATGGCTATATGTTACGACTTTGATGGGACATTGGCTCCCGGTAATATGCAGGAATATGATTATATACCGAGGCTTAAAATAACCTCTCAGAATTTCTGGGAACAGGTCAGGCAAAGAGCGGTTGAACAGGAAGCGGATGAAATTCTGAGCTATATGTGTTTGATGCTTGAGAAAGCCAACGCAGATAAATCGCAGGGTATCCGGATAACCAAACAAGCCTTTGCTGATTATGCCCAAAAGGTAACATTATATAAGGGTGTAGATGAATGGTTCCCCAGGATAAATGAATATGGCCGACAACGGGGACTTAATGTGGAACACTATATTATTTCATCTGGTATTCGGGAAATGATTGCCGGTACATCTATTGCCAAAGAATTTACTAAAATCTACGCCTCATCTTTTATGTATGACCAGAATGGAGTAGCATACTGGCCGGCCCTGGCCGTCAATTATACTACAAAAACCCAGTTTCTTTTCCGAATTAATAAAGGTTTTTTGAATGAATGGGATAATGCTGGAATAAATAGTTATTTGGAAAAAAGTCAAAGGCCTATACCTTTTGAACGGATGATTTACATTGGAGACGGTTATTCGGATGTTCCGTGCATGCGACTGGTCAAGGAGCAGGGAGGAACTTCAATTGCGGTGTATAAACCCAGAACCAAAGGAAAAAGGGATATTGCTGAGAAGTTGCTATCTGAAGGCAGAGTGGACATGTTTGCAGCTGCTGATTATCGGAAAGATAAAATGCTTGATGTAATGGTCAAAGGGTTAATTGATAGAATCGCTGCAGATTATCAGGTAAATGAATTAAAAGAAGCCTGCAGATCTAAATAATATCAAAAATTGGATCGAAGGGGGAGAAGTAATGGCAGTATGGCTTATTCGGGCAGGAGCTCATGGTGAATATGAGGAGAAGTTTATCAGGGAAAACCGGGTTTATGTTACTTGGGATAATCTCGATGTTGATTTGTCGTCTCTAAAACAAAAGGTTGAGTTAAATATAGTTATGAATGAAAAGTACCCGGAGGCCAAACTAAAGGCAATTCAAAACTGGGTAGGTCAAGTCTTTCCTTTTGCTCATGAGATTAATATAGGAGATTTGGTCATTTTGCCTCTTAAATCACAGCCTGCCATACAGATTGGTGAGGTAATGGGCGATTATCATTTTGATAAAACGGCTTCAAGTCCTTTCTATCATTGGAGAAAAGTGAAATGGGTGGGAGAAGCAATACCACGTGCTCATTTTGGTCAGGATTTGCTCTATTCTTTTGGTGCCTCTATGACAATATGCCGCATCCAACGCAATAATGCGGAGGCAAGGTTAAAAACTATGCGTGATAATGGTTGGAACCCTGAAACATTAATACAGATAACCAAACCAGATACCGGGGGAGAGGCAGATAGTGATGAGTATAGTAATTTAGAGGAACTGGCCCGTGACCAAATTGCACGATTAATTGCAGCCCGCTTTAAGGGTCACGGCCTCACTCGTCTTGTGGAAGCAATTCTGAATGCACAGGGATATATTACATATTTAAGTCCGGAGGGAGCTGACGGGGGAGCAGATATATTGGCCGGTGCAGGGCCTTTGGGATTTGGCATGCCACGACTATGTGTAGAGGTTAAATCAGGTGATGTTCCAATTGATAGGCCTACTGTAGATAAACTGTTAGGAGCTGTTACTAAGTTCGGTGCTCAGGAAGGGTTGTTTGTATCCTGGAGCGGGTTTAAGAGTAATGTACATAAGGAAATGGCTACAAGTTTCTTCCGGGTGCGTCTTTGGTCCCAAAAGGAACTTCTTGAGGCATTATTTTTAAATTATGAGCGTTTAGATGAGGATATTAAAGCAGAATTGCCTTTAAAACGTATCTGGACAGTGGCTGCACAGGATGTGAATTGAGGGCATTATGAGCAGGTGATAGCTATAAAAACACATGGGATGGTTAATACTCATTTAGTATAATTTGGGGGGATTGTTGTGAATGAGACAGCAGACTTGGTAGTAGGGGCTTATTTTAAGGGTTTCCTGAATGGAATATTAGCTATATGGTATGTATGGGTTTTTCTTTTAGTAGCAGCGATTATAAAATATTTAATCCGTTTATGGGAGTTGAAACGCCTAGCCAATTCAGGTATTGACGATATTGATAAGATGGACGGCAAGACCTTTGAAAAATATCTGGAGGCATTATTTAAAAAACTGGGATATAAAGTGGAACGTACCCGTTATGTAGGAGATTATGGTGCTGATCTGGTAGTTTGGAGAAACGGGACAAAGACCGTTATTCAGGCGAAAAGATATAAGCAGAAGGTTGGCGTCAAGGCTATTCAGGAGGCTGTGGCTGCCAAAGGCTATTATTCATGCGTAAAGGCTATGGTAGTAACGAACAGCTTTTATACAAAACAGGCTATTGAGTTGGCAAAAGCAAATGACGTTCAATTATGGGATCGTAATGATCTGGTCAAAGCTCTTTTATCAGTTAAGAATGAGAATGTACCGGAACCCTTGCCGGTTGTCGATTCTAATATAGAGATTAATTCAAATAATGAAGTTGCTACAACAATGGAAGTGGAAGAAATTGCGGGTGATGCCTGTGTTATTTGCGGAGAGGTAGTATCGGAAAAAGTAAAGCAGTATTGTATAACCCATTCTGAACGGTTCGGGGGTAGGATTTATTGCTTCCAACATCAGAAAGAAGTCAAGAGTTAATTTTCTCCCAATCGATTACCATTACCAACTTCAATAAATCCTTTTTTCCGGTATAACGCCGCGTACCCCGCCCCGGGGGTTGTCCAGGTCTCCATGGTAGCGGGGGATCAGGTGGATATGCAGGTGCATGATGGTTTGACCGGCGCTCTCACCGCAATTTACCCCAATGTTATAACCATCGGGGTGAAATTTATCTTCCAACCATTGCCGGGCTTCATCCAGCAGGGAATTTAATGCCTGACGTTCTTCGGCAGTGGCAGCAAAGAAGTCGGCTATATGGCGTTTGCTTATAATCAGCATGTGGCCGGGTGTAACCGGATATTTGTCATATTTAACCCAGGCCAGCCGGTTTTCCAGAATAACCTCTTCGGGATTACATAATACACATTTATCCATCTTTCCACCTCTACCTTTTAATTCGCCAAGTGGGAATTATATCCTGCCAGCTACCTAATTCTCGGCGAGCATAGTGATGAAATCTTCTACCAGACTGGTAGGCTTGCCCTGAGCAGCTTCATCACGTTGGATATGACTGGCTTCAGCGGGGGAATTGCTGGTTGACAATAACCCCGTCCCCATATCACTCTCCATTTACCTTTCCTGCAGGATTTAATAGAAAAAAATAGAAATATATTCTATATTGTCAAATTAGAGCGGATAAAAGTAAAACCAAAATTTGATTTTGATTGGCATCAGAGCCGTAAGAGAAAGCGGTGATAATGACATGAAATACTGCTGATTCTTAATAAAACTACAGAAGAAGGAAGAGAATATCATGGAAAAAAGGAAAAAAATCTTTCGTATTATAATTATTGTGCTCAGTGTTGCGGTCTTACTCTTTGCCGGTGTCAGGATTTACCTGCAGACATTGCTGCCGGAAATAGACGGTGAGCTGCGTGGCAGTGCTGTTACGGAGAGTGTCACCATAACCCGGGATTCCTGGGGGGTGCCGCATATAACTGCAAATAACGAACATGACGCGTATTATGCGCTTGGCTATACTGTTGCCCAGGACCGGCTTTTCCAGATGGAGCTTCAGCGCAGGCTCGCGAAGGGGGAGCTGGCAGAAATTCTGGGACCTGAGCTTTTAGAAACAGATAAGCAGTTCCGCACTTACCTGTTCAGGCACACTGCTGAAAAAATGGTCAGCGATGCGGGAGAGATATGTCCGGAGTCGCTGGAGTGTTTTGAGGCCTTTCTTGATGGCGTGAATTATTTTGTGGAAACAGGACCTCTCCCGGTGGAATTCAAAATGCTAGGGATAAAGCCTGAGAAGTTCACACCAGTTGATTCAGCATCGTTCCTTGGGTATATGAACTATTCATTTACGGAAGGGATCGTTACTGATTCACTGGCAACCATAATCAAGCAGAAGTATCCGGAGATAAATACAGAGGAGCTTTTCCCCGGTTATACCAGGGAGGAGCCGGTTACGATCATGGAAAGCCAGGCGTACTATAACGGTGAAACAAGTAAAGTGCCTGTAGCTCGTGCAGATGAGACACAGAGCTCGAATGGTACCGAGTACGAGGTCGGGCCAATTTCTGAAAAGGATCTCACGCTCCTCATAAAAGGTGTGATGAAAACTGCTGACCAGGTGCCGGTTTTTACCGGGAGCAATTCATGGGTAATAGGGCCTTCACGGTCAGAATCCGGCAGTGCTATACTGGCCAATGATCCCCATGTAGTCTATTCAAACCCGGGGGTCTGGTATGAAGCTCAACTGAAATACCCGGGACATGAGAATTACGGTTACTATGTTCCCCTGGTACCTTTCCCCTTCATGGCCCACAACAGCACCAGGGGATGGGCTATTACGATGTTTGAAAATGACGATCTCGACCTCTACGCTGAGACTTTTAAACCGGGAGATGATTCCTCTGTAATGTATAAAGGGGATTGGGCCAAGGTGAAAACCCTGAAAGAAAAAATCAAGGTTAAGGGGGGCGAAGACAGCGAACTGGTTATACGTATAACGCCTCACGGCCCGGTTATTACAGACTTTATTGACGGGTACAGCGGTAAACCTCTGGCTATGTGGACAACATTCAGCCAGGTTGAAAACCCGGTGCTCGATTTTCTCTATTTGCTGGTAAACGCTAAGGATATCACTCAATTTGAGCAGGCCCTTTCAATGCTGGCTGCTCCCGGGCTCAACGTCTCCTATGTTGATAGCACCGGGAACATAGCGTGGTGGGCAGTAGGCAGAATCCCGGTCAGACCTCCGCACATGAACAGCAAAATTGTGCTTGACGGCGCTTCCGGACGTGATGAGTATCTCGGGTTCCTGCCTTTTGAGGAAAACCCGCAACTCCTGAATCCTGAAAGTGGGATAATAATCACAGCAAATAACCTGTCTACCAGCAATTCTCTGGGGCCGATACGCAACCTGGAAGGCTACTGGATGCCCAGTGACCGGGCAGCGCGAATCACCGAGCTTCTCTCTTCAAAGGAGAAGTGGAGCCTTGAGGATATGAAGACTGTGCAGAACGACGTGAAGGCCTATAATGCAGACTGGATACTGAAGACAATTACTGGTATTGTTGAAAAGAACAACCAGGATAAAGGGCTCTCACCTCTTGAATCTTCCGCTCTCGAGATCTTGAAAGAATGGGACTGCGTGTACAACGAGAAATCCGCTGCTCCTTCGCTTTATGAGCACCTAACTTACCATGTTCTGAAAGAGGGGGTTGGTGATGAATTCGGCGAGGAGAATTTCAAACAGTATGGAGAAATAGCCGATCATTGGAATTTTTTCAAGGCATTCATCCAGGAACCGGAATCGAAGTTGTGGGACAATGTGAACACTGATGTGACTGAAACCCGGGAAGATGTTGTAATGAGTGCATTCAGATCCACGGTTGCGGAGTTGGAAAAGAATTACGGTTCGGATATTAAAAAATGGACCTGGGGCGATGTCTGTAAAATTGAATATGTTCATCCCATCGGTATGAAAAAACCCTTTAACCTGATTTTCAATATAGGCCCGTACGCTGTGCCGGGTGGATATGAGGTTATCAATATCTTCGGGTGCAACGCAGGGGAGCACGACTTCAAGGTGAAGTGGGGCCCCTCAACCAGGAGGCTTATAGATTATGCCGATGTTGAGCACTCCTTCTCAATACTGCCTACGGGTAATTCCGGGAACTTTTTAAGTCCCTATTACAGCCACCAGGCTGATATGTATCTCAGGGGTGAATACAGGGGTGTAGTCTTCACCGAAGAGCAGATACAGCAGGATAAAAACCATGAACTGGTTATGATCCCGAAGTAATACTGAAATTGAATAGGGGGACGGGGTTATTGTCAATCCCGTCCCCCTGTCACGCTTACAGCCATACCGGGCTGTAGCTTTTGTTTCCGGAGGTAAGTTGGGCCAGGAGCCGGGAGTCAAGTGTCCTGGCGTAAAGAAAAGCTATTTCACCCGGCAGGTTGACATTGTAACCGTGACGAAAAAACTGCTTCGCCGACAGCATATTTGCCGGTCCTATGCCCCAGGCGCAGGAATGACTCCGGCCCTACGATTCCATCCGCTACCAGACCGAAATATTTTTGAAAGTTCCTGACGGCAGTTCGGGTTACAGGCCCGAATATACCATCAACCACTAACTTGCCCGCTACAATATTATCGGGGAACATATTTAGCAATTGCTGCAGAATTGAAACATCCATGCCCTGCAATTACGGTGATGTCAATCGCAAATTACGACTTCCAAAATAATAGTAAACCTGGTCTTCCATTTTCATATCTCCTTCTTCAAAACTCAATATTATTTGTATGAAAAGAGGATATGGTTTATAACAGCACTCCACCCGGTAATCAGCCTGAAACAGCCATGGAATCCATTTAGTAAATATGCAGGATACGGGGGGAAAGATAGAGATATACCAAATATCATAATTATGATAAAATATATATGTATATATTGATATAAGGAGTGTTTAAATATGCCTAATATCAGGCCAATTTCTGATTTGCGAAATAATGCTAATGAAATTTCAGAGCTTTGTCATAATTCGAGAGAGCCTATATTTATTACTAAAAACGGTGTTGGTGATATGGTGGTGATGAGTATTGAAACTTATG
>JAAYBS010000221.1 GCA_012718855.1 Syntrophomonadaceae bacterium | reverse complement strand
AGTGGATTTGGCCTGGTTGAGATTATGGTGTATCCGTCCATATTTGCTTTTGGCCTGGTTGCCTTTGGTATGCTGGGCATGGGCCCGGTTACTATCGCAGTTGATAGTTATGGTCCGGTTACTGATAATGCTCAATCCATCTATGAGCTTTCCTTAATTGAAACCCTGCCTAATATTGAGAAAAATATTAAAAAGGATTTTGGTTTCCAACCTGATTTTGAAAAAGGCAAGTACTATCTGGAAGCTAATGATGGTGCCGGTAATACATTTAAAGCTACTGCCAAACCGGTTTTGATTGGTACTGCCGTTGTGGGCGCTACCACAATGATATTCTCGCTGATTCTCGTAATTGAGCAGGTACTGGGTGTTGATCCTGCAAGTATTCTAACTATCCTCAATCCGTATACTATTTTAGGATTCCTGGCAGGTGGAGCAGTAATATACTGGTTTACCGGAGCTTCTACCCAGGCAGTTACCACTGGTGCCTATAGAGCAGTTCAATATATCAAGAAGCATATCAATCTTGATCCTAATGCCAGTCAGAAAGCCAATACTGAGAACTCAGTTGAAGTAGTTAGAATTTGTACTCAGTATGCACAGGCCGGTATGTTCAATATCTTTATTGCTATATTCTCCTTTGCATTAGCATTTGCATTCCTGGCTTCTCCCAAATCTACTGAAGCTTCTGTAGCTTTGTTTGTAAGCTATCTGATTTCAATTGCTATATTTGGTCTATTCCAGGCAGTATTTATGGCCAATGCCGGTGGTGCATGGGATAATGCTAAAAAAGTAGTTGAAGTTGATTTACAGGAAAAAGGTACACCGTTGCATGACGCTACTGTAGTTGGTGATACTGTAGGCGACCCGTTTAAAGATACTTCTTCAGTTGCTTTGAATCCAATTATTAAATTTACTACTTTATTTGGTTTGCTGGCTATGGAAATAGCTATTTCGGAAACCTTTAGAGAAGTTGCCCCTATTGCAGGGATTGTTTTCTTAGCAATTGCTTTATTCTTTGTATGGCGTTCCTTCTTTGGTATGAGAATACCATCCGAAGATTAATCTATTGATAAAAACTAATTAATATCAGGGCTGTTTTATAAGCGATTATCGCTGAATGAAACAGCCCTTTTTTTATGGAAATACTTAACTGCTTATGGTTGGTCAATCCAGTTCTTTTGGTGAGCAATTTTGAATAAAAATTGCTCAATAAGGATATATGGGAGGACAACCGCAATGTCAGCAAATATATGGCATCAGATGAATAAAGAAGAGGTTTTGATATCTCTTAAAACATCTCATGAAGGTTTATCAGAAAATGAGGTTAATAGAAGGCAGCAGATTTATTCCAATAACCTGGATAGCAGTAGTGGAGTAAGTCCCTTAAAAATGCTTGCCAATCAATTTACAGATACTATGGTTTTAGTTTTATTGGGAGCAGCAGTTATTTCTGGTGCTATTGGTGCGATGGTCGATACACTTACTATTTTGGCTATTATTATCCTAAATGCTATTTTAGGATTTATTCAGGAGTACCGGGCGGAAAGATCTTTGGAGGAAATTAAACAATTAACATCTCCTACAGCAATTGTATTGCGAGGCAATAAACGCTGTAAGGTGGAAGCATCATCATTGGTGCCAGGAGATATTGTTATATTGGAAACCGGAGACAAAATACCGGCAGATGCCCGTTTGTTAACAGCCTATAGCATGGGAGCCGATGAGTCTGCTTTAACCGGAGAGTCTATAGCAGTTGAAAAAGATGCAGATAATATACTGGCAGAGGCAACTTCGCTGGCGGAAAGAACCAACATGGTTTATATGGGTACATCAATTATTCGCGGACGGGGGACTGCAGTCGTAGTTGCCACCGGCATGAATACCATAGTAGGTGAAATTGCCCGAATGATACAGCAAACTGTTAAGAATATGACTCCTTTGCAAAAAAAATTAGATCAACTGGGCAAGAATTTGATAACTATTTGTATTATAGTATGTGCAACCGTTGCTATATTGGGTATTTCACGGGGAGAACCTGTAATGGCGATGTTGTTAACCGGTATAAGTCTGGCGGTTGCAGCTATTCCGGAAGGATTACCGGCTATTGTTACTATAGTTCTAGCCGTAGGGGTTCAAAGAATGGCTAAACAGAATGCTATTATTCGTAAACTGCCAGCAGTTGAAACTCTTGGTTGCACAACAGTTATATGTTCTGATAAAACTGGTACTCTAACTCAAAACCAGATGACGGTTACACGAATAGCCAGCATTGATGATATATATGAAATTCAATTTGATAATAATATTCCTAAATTTATTAACCTCTCCAATGGATCGTTAAACAAAAAGAAACCTGTTCTAGATGCGTTATTACAAGTGGCGTTTCATTGTAATAACGCTGTATATGAATCCCATCAGAAAGAAAAATTTAGCGGAGACCCAACTGAAATAGCTTTAAAAAAATTAGTTGATATACAAGGAATTAATAATTCCGTTAATCGATTGTTAGAAATACCTTTTGATTCAGAACGAAAACGAATGAGTGTAATCGTTGAAGACAATAACCAGATATTATTATATTGCAAAGGCGCTTTAGATAGCTTAATACCTTTATGTGCATCTATTAATAAACAAGGAAAAATACAAAAATTAACCCATCGTGATGTACAGCAGTTTATGGAGTTACAAAGTAAATGGGCTGGAGAAGCGTTAAGAGTATTAGGCTTCGCTTACCGGGAATTAAGAAATACAGAAAGTACTGAAGAAAAATTAGAAAACAATTTAATTTTATTAGGGATAGTAGGAATGATTGACCCTCCGCGGCCTGGAGTAGCAGATTCAGTTCTTGTTTGTCAACAAGCTGGAATAATACCAATTATGATAACTGGAGATCACCCCGATACTGCTCTGGCAATAGGGAAGATGACGGGTATTACTAACCAAAATGAGGTTATAAATGGAACCCAGATTGATAAAATGTCCGATAGGGACCTATATGACCGGGCTATAAAAAATCGGGTATTTGCCCGCGTTACTCCTCAACACAAGTTTAGAATAGTAACTGTATTACAAAAGCGACGTCAAATAGTAGCCATGACTGGAGACGGTGTTAATGATGCTCCGGCAGTTAAAGCTGCCGATATTGGAGTTGCTATGGGTAAAACCGGTACCGAAGTTACCCGAGAAGCCTCATGTATGGTTTTAACGGATGATAATTTTTCCACTATTATTGCAGCAGTTTATGAAGGTAGAGCTATCTATGATAATATTCGTAAATTCCTGAGATATTTATTAGGATGTAATATTGGAGAAATATTAGTAATGTTTCTAGCATCGCTTTTAAGCCTGCCGTTACCCTTGTTACCGATACAAATACTCTGGGTTAATCTGATTACCGACGGCTTACCAGCCATGGCGCTGGGAATGGAACCACCAGAGAAAGATATTATGAAACGTCCTCCCCGTCCAGTAAATGAAAATATATTCGCCCGGGGATTGGGATGGAAAGTTTTTAATCGGGGGATATTTATAGCCATAATAACACTCACCAGTTTTATCATAGGTATGCTTTATTGTAAAATGAATGCTATTAATGATTTGAGTTTACCACGTACAATGGCCCTTACTACTCTGGTACTATCACAGTTATGTTATGTTTTTGAATGTCGCTCAGAAACCCAGTCACCATTTGAATTAGGAATTACCGGCAATAAATATTTGCTGGCAGCAGTATTTTGTTCGTTAATTATGCAGCTAATTGCTTTATATACACCTTTTGCCCAGCAAATATTCCATACAGTAGCTTTGAACTCATGGCAATGGGCAATCATTATATCTCTATCATCAGCAAGATTATTATTTGCCTATATTAAATATTTAAGCAGAAGAATTTTTGTTTCCGGCTTACATTATGTTAAAATTAGTGCCAGATAGTATAATTATACAACTATTAACAGCGATAGCTTTTACAGGGGGAATATATCTTGGTGAAAAGTATGACTGGCTTTGGCAGAAAACAATTAACAGACAATGGCTATACAGTATCATGTGAAATAAGGAGTGTTAACCACCGGTATTTGGATACCAATATTCGCTTATCCAGACGCTATGCCAGCCTCGAGGATCCGATTGTTGAATTGGTTAAAAAATATGTGACGCGTGGTCGAATTGAAATATCTATAAATATCGAAAAGACCGAAACTGCCAGCAGAAATATCAAGGTTGACAAAGAATTAGCCTTAACTTATTATAGTAATCTAAAGGAAATAGCAGAAATACTTAACATTCCCGAGCAAATAAAAGTAATTGACTTATTTAGATTGCCAGAAGTATTTAATCTGGAAGACCGGGAAGAAGACCTTGAAAAGCTATGGTCGGTATTGAGCCTCTGTATAGATGCTGCCATGCAGGATTTAATTATTATGCGTGAACGCGAAGGCCAAAATTTGGCTAAAGATATCCTGATGCGTAATAATTTAATAGCTGACATGGTTGAAGAACTGGAAGCAAGATCGCCCATAGTAGTTAAGGAGCATACTGAAAAGATTCGCCATAGAATCTCAGAGCTTATTTCGCAGGAATTTAATGATGAACAACGTATTTTACAGGAAGCGGCTATATTTGCTGATCGTGCCAGTGTAACCGAGGAAATTATCAGATTAAAAAGTCATGTAAATCATTTGGTAGTTTTGATGGACGAGCCCGATTCCAATGGCCGTAAATGTGATTTTCTTGTCCAGGAAATGTTTAGAGAAATTAATACTATTGCTTCCAAGGCTAATGACGTTGAAATGAGTAAAATTGTGGTTAATGCCAAAGCAGAATTGGAGAAAATACGAGAACAGTTACAAAATATTGAATAGAAACAGGAGGTGGACCGGATTTAAACCGGTAAATTATGGACATTAAACTTGTAAACATTGGATTTGGGAATATTGTGGCCGCCAACCGAATTGTAGCAATTGTAAGTCCTGAATCAGCCCCTATTAAAAGAATTATTCAGGAAGCCAGAGAGAAAGGAGTTCTTATTGACGCTACTTATGGCAGAAGAACCAGGGCTGTAATTATAGCAGATAGTGCTCATGTAATTTTGTCAGCAGTACAACCGGAAACAGTTGCCAATCGCCTGTCCTCAAAAGATACAGACGAAGCGTAAACCACTGGTAAGGAGTAGTATCATGTCCAGAAGGGGTATTCTTTTCGTGTTATCCGGACCTTCAGGTGTGGGCAAAGGAACTATTAGAGAAAATTTATTAGCTGACCGAAATGATATACAGGTTTCAATATCGGCTACCACCAGGACACCACGTATTGATGAACTGGATGGGGTAGATTATTTTTTTATGGATAAAGCATCCTTCTTACTCAAACAATCAAGGGGAGAATTTCTGGAATCTGCAACAGTATATTCCAATATGTATGGAACCCCCCGCGATTTTGTAGAGTCGAACCTGCTTAAAGGTAGGGATGTGCTTTTGGAGATTGATATTCAGGGTGCCATGCAGGTAAAGGAAAAGATGCCTGAGGGAGTTTTTATTTTTATATCGCCACCCACAGTTGATGATTTATTATCAAGATTATGCAAACGGGGCAAGGATTCAGTTGAAAGCATAGAAGAACGAATGGCCTCATGTCGTCAGGAAATGTCTTATATGTCAGATTACGATTATGTAGTTATAAATGATGATTTGGATGAAGCGGTTAAAAAAGTTGAAGCTATAATAATAGCCGAACGTTGCAAAACCAGGAATATTAATTTGGAGTGATAAGTATGAATACACCTTCCACAAAAGATATTATTGAGATTGGAAATAGTAAATATGCGGTAGTTGTTGCGGTTGCTAAACGTGCGCGGGCTCTTTCCGAATTAAAAAAAGAAGAAGAGGATTATCGTTTATCTTCCATGGTTACCGATGCATTGGAAGAGATGTTGAATGGTAAAATTATAGTTGACTAATACTGAAGATGTTGAACAAGGAGGCAGCAAATGGCTAAAACAATTGGTATAGGCGTAACTGGTGGAATAGCTGCTTACAAAATTGTAGATCTGGTTAGTAAACTAAAAAAAGATGACAATGAAGTTATTGTAATTATGACGGAGGGTGCTACCAGGTTTGTTACGCCGTTGACCTTTAAAACTATTAGCGGTAGGGAAGTATTAACTGATTTATGGCAGGAGTCTCAGGAATATAAAGTTCAACATATCGGAATTGCAGAGCAGCTTGATCTGCTGGTGATTGCTCCGGCAACAGCTAATATGGTTGCTAAGATGGCTCATGGTATTGCTGATGATCTGCTTTCTACGGTAGCGTTGGCCAATACTGCACCAGTTATGGTTGTGCCGGCTATGAATACCAACATGTACTTAAACAAAATAGTACAAGACAACATACATAAACTTATTGCCTATGGTTATCATGTTATGGAACCAGGTACCGGAATGCTGGCCTGTGGGGTTGAAGGGCCGGGAAGATTACCGGATATAGAAGATATTTATAAACAAATTAATACAATTCTTAATCCCTGTCAGGATTTAGCCGGTAAGAGAATAATGGTTAATGCCGGAACAACTTGTGAAGACATTGATCCGGTCAGGTTTATTGCCAACCGGGGCACCGGTAAAATGGGTTATTGTATTGCTGAGGCTGCAGTTAAACGTGGTGCCAATGTAATTCTGATAAGTGGCAAATCTACATTGACTCCTCCCTACGGGGTTGAATTTGTATCAGTATGGGGTGCTGAGGAAATGTGCGATGTAATGACAAAATATCAGCCGCAATGTGATGTAATTATTGGCGCAGCTGCGGTAGGAGATTTCGGGGTTGCTAAAATAGCCGGACAAAAACTTAAAAAAACTGATAACCGAAATACAAAATTGAAGTTGGAACTGGTTGGGACTCCGGATATCTTAAAAGAGCTGGGTAAAATTAAAAAGCCCGACCAGATAATGATAGGCTTTGCTGCCGAGACTGAAAACATAATTGAGAATGCACAGAAAAAATTGTCCAGCAAGAATCTCGATTTTATTGTAGCTAATGATGTAACCATGGAAGGTGCAGGATTTGCTTCAGATACCAATATAGTTACAATTATAACTCGTGATGGACAAATGGTTTCCCTTCCTAAAATGACCAAGCAGGAGGTAGCAGGAGCTATTCTTGATAAATTAGTGGAGTATTTTAACCAAAAATGAGGAGATGAAGATATGGCAAGAAATCTATTTACTTCAGAATCAGTTACTGAAGGACATCCTGATAAAGTAGCTGATCAAATTTCAGATGCAATACTGGACGCAATAATTGCTCAGGACCCTAATGCCAGGGTAGCAGCTGAGACTATGGTAACGACTGGATTGGTACTGGTTGCTGGTGAGATAACTACTGATTGTTACGTAGACATTCCCAAACTGGTCAGAAAGACTATTGAAGATATAGGATATACAAGGGCTAAATATGGTTTTGATTCAGAAACTTGTGCAGTTATTACCTCTCTGGATGAACAGTCTCCTGATATAGCCCTGGGAGTTGATAAAGCATATGAGGCTAAAAAGGGTGAAATGACAGAAGCAGAAATTCAAGCTATTGGTGCTGGAGATCAGGGAATGATGTTTGGCTACGCCAGTAATGAAACAGCAGAGTTTATGCCTTTGCCCAGTTTATTAGCCAATAAAATGTCTGAAAGGCTTACATATGTTCGCAAAGAGGGTATTATTCCTTATTTAAGACCAGACGGCAAGACTCAGGTTACAGTCGAATATGAAGGTAATAAACCGGTGAGAATTGATACCGTAGTTGTGTCTTCTCAACACCATCCGGAAATTGAACTGAAAGATATTGAAAAAGATATAATTGAGCACGTGATAAAACCAATAATACCTGCCGAAATGCTTGACAGTCAAACCCGCTACTTTATTAATCCTACCGGTAGATTTGTTATTGGGGGCCCTCAGGGAGACTGTGGACTTACTGGCAGAAAGATAATTGTAGACACCTATGGTGGAATGGCCCGTCACGGCGGGGGAGCATTTTCCGGTAAGGATCCAACTAAAGTTGACCGCTCTGCAGCTTATGCAGCTCGTTATGTTGCCAAAAATTTAGTTGCAGCTGGTGTTGCCGATCGTCTGGAAATCCAGTTGGCCTATGCCATTGGTGTTGCTCATCCAGTATCTGTTCGTGTAGAAACTTTTGGAACTGGCAAGATTGATGATGATGCCATAGTTGAATTAATCAATCAGCATTTCGACCTAAGACCGGCAGCTATAATTCGTGATTTACAATTACGTCGACCTATATTTAAAAAGACTGCTGCCTATGGTCATTTTGGACGTAATGAACCCGAGTTTACCTGGGAAAAAACTGATAAAGCTGATGCTATAAGAAAACAGACCGGCTTATAAAAAATTGCAGCTAAAAAGGCGGGCTATCCCGCCTTTTTTTGTCATAAGAATTAGCTTTGATACTTTAATACAAATTCTCCGATAAATTGGTATTAGTTTAGGTGATAACATGTATTATGTAGATGTGTTAATAGATGAACCCTCCAGAGCATTTGACCGTACATTTACCTATTTGCTTCCGGAACATTTACTTAAGCAAGCAGCTGTAGGTAAAAGAGTTCTGGTTCAATTAGGGAATAGCTGGCGGGAAGGCTATATATTAAGGATACATACCCATACATATTTAAATAAAGTTAAACCAGTTCATAAAGTGCTTGATCAGGATACAGTAATAGATAATAACCTCTTCGAACTGGCTAAATGGATGAGCGAACAATATATTTGCTCTCTTAGTCAAGTTTTGGAAAGTATGCTTCCATCCATGTTGAACAGACCCAGGGAACTATTTGTTATTCCAATAGTTAATCAGGAACTGCTTGAACAATATGATAATGGAACGGATAAATCCTTATCGGTTTTATTGGAACTTTTAATTGATGGAAAAGAATTACCCTTGAAAGAAGCTTTAAATCTGGTTGAACGTGCAGAACTTGATGCTATGCAATCCAGTGGTTTAATATATATTGGTAAAGAATACAAAGGTTACCGGAAGAGTAAAGTTGGTTATGCTTATAAGCTGAATAGTACATCTGGATTAGTATATCCTGAAGATTTGCAGAGAAAAGCACCACGACAAGCAGAAATATTAAACCTGCTTAAAAATATAGACTGTATTTCTCAAGAAGAACTGGAGAAGAATTATCCCCGTTCCAGTATTTCTGCTTTATTAAAAAAAGGTTATATCGAAATAATTAGACAACCTGCGCAAACAACAGTTGCAAAATATGACCTGAATAACGAACAAAGATCTGTTATTAATACTATTAATAGATCAGTAAATGATAACCAACCGGCAGAATACCTGCTGTACGGAGTAACCGGAAGCGGTAAAACTGAAGTTTATATAAGTGCTGCTGAACATGCTATAAAAAACAAAAAACAGGTTATCGTCCTGGTTCCTGAGATTGCACTGACCAGACATTTAATAAATGTATTTGCCGAACGTATTCCCAGAATTGAGGTAATTCATAGTGATATGCCTGCGCTGGAAAGATATGATGCCTGGCAGAGAATTCGTAGTGGTGAAGTTGATTTGGTACTGGGTACCAGATCAGCAATATTTGCCCCTTTAAATAAAGTAGCATTAATTATAATTGATGAAGAACAGGAACATACTTATAAACAGGCAGAAACCCCCAGATATGACGCCCGGGAAGTAGCCCGTAAAAGGAGCTTGATACATTCAGCCGTTCTCGTAAACGGTAGTGCTACTCCTTCAATTGAAACCTATTGGAGGGCAATGTCTGGTAAGGCATGCATATTGGAATTGAGTTCCCGGGTTGAAGGTATACCTTTGCCCAAAATCATAATTGAAGATCGCAAACAACCTGAAAATTCAAGACGCGGAATATTTACGGCTCTTTTATTAAAAAGGATCAAATATACGATAGATAATGGAGAACAATGCATATTATTTCTAAATAGACGCGGATATTTACCCATGACGATATGCCGTCAATGTGGTAAGATAGCGACGTGTCCGGATTGTTCGGTTGGTCTGAATTATCATAAAGATTTGAATAACTATGTCTGTCATTATTGTAATTACAGAACTGCAGAACTTAAATCGTGTTCCTGCGGAAGCAATTATTTGGATAGTATAGGTTATGGAACTCAGCGGGTAGAAACTGAAATTAAGGAGTTGTTTCCACAGGCTAGAATCAAGCGTTTGGATCTGGATAGCAGTCGCAGGCGTGGCAGTCAGAAAAAGATTCTTGACCAGATGAAAAATGGGGAGATTGATATTCTAATTGGTACGCAGATGGTGGCAAAAGGCTTTGATTTCCCGGGGGTATCCCTGGTAGGAATAGTTGATGCCGACGCCATGCTCTCTTTACCTGATTTCAGAGCGGGAGAAAGAGCCTTTCAGTTGATGGTACAGGCAGCAGGACGTGCTGGACGGGGTGTAATACCTGGTGAAGTAATAATACAAACTTATCAACCTGAAAATTCAATTATTCAATTGGCTGCCAGTCAGGATTACAAGAGTTTCTATGCTTATGAAATTAAATGGCGGCGGGAATTAGCTTATCCGCCGTTTACAACCCTGTTAAGGATTGTTGTAAGCGATCGAGAAGAAGAATTAGCCCGTACAGGCATAGAGGATATTAGAGAGCGTATAGAGGAAGTACTTGATTATTATGAGGGGGAATTGCAAATATTGGGGCCCGCTCTTTGTCCCATTTATAAAATAGGTAATCGTTTTCGTTATCAGCTGCTGTTAAAGAGTAATAATGAATCATTATTACGAAGCGTAGGCGCATATATTGCTGATAACAGCCGACCTAATAATGTAAAAATTGAAATTGATATTAATCCAGTCAGTATGATGTAAGGAGGAAAATCATTGGCCATTTATAAAATTTTAGATGATACTCATGAAGTGCTTAAAGCCAAATCAGAACCGGTAACCAATATCAATGCTGGAGTATTAAGAGTGCTCGATAATATGAAAGATACTTTATATGCCTTTGATGGTGTAGGTTTAGCTGCACCTCAAATTGGAATATCCAGGCGCATAATCGTAGTTGATATAGGAGATAATTTGTTGGAATTAATTAATCCACAGATTATCAGTTCAAGCGGGGAATGCTCCGGACGGGAAGGTTGCTTAAGCCTGCCAGGAATTGTTGCCATGGTAAACCGACCTGCCAATGTAACTGTGAAAGCATTAAACCGGAATGGAGAGGAAATTGAGATAGAAGCTGATGATTTATTGGCTCGGGCTTTACAACATGAAATTGACCATCTTGATGGCATACTTATTACTGATCGGGCTACTTCTATCCGACGTGAAAAGCCTTAATTCAGGAGGTTCAAGTTGAGAATTATTTTTATGGGTACTTCCGAATTTGCAGTACCTTCACTAAAAGCAATAATAAACAATGGACATGTACTATTGGGGGTTGTCACTCAACCGGACCGACCCCGCGGCAGGGGGCATAAATTACAGCCAACTCCGATAAAAGATTATGCTCAACCGTTGGGATTGCCAATTATGCAATTTAATAAAATTAAAAGTCAGGAAGCTATTGAATGGTTCCAGGCACTTCAGCCTGAAGTTGTGGTGGTAGTATCTTATGGGCAGATTATTCCGGCAGAAATCATTAATTTACCTGAATATGGTTGTATCAATGTACATGCTTCTTTATTACCGGAATACAGGGGAGCAGCGCCCATCCAAAGAGCTATAATGGATGGTAAAACCAACACCGGAATTACTACTATGTATATGAATGAAGGTCTTGACACCGGTGATATAATAATGCAAACAGCCATAGATATTGGAATTAATATGACCCATGGTGAATTGGAACCGATATTGGCAGAACAAGGCGCTGAATTATTAATTAAAACTTTGCAGGCAATTGATAGAGGTGATATAGAGCGAATCAGCCAGGATGATGCGCAGGTTTCTTATGCGTCCATGATAAAACCTGAGGATGAAATACTGGACTGGAATCAGGACTCCGGGTCCTTACATAATCGTATCAGAGCTTTAAGCCCCCAACCGGGTTGTTATACAATATATGCAGGTGAAAAACTTAAAATATATAAAAGCAGGGTGATATCAAAAGATGGGGTAGGAACCCCGGGCTTAATTACCAATGCAACCAAAGACGGTTTTATTATTGAAACTGGTTTAGGTACAATTGAAATACTGGAGGTTCAGAAAGCCGGCAAGAAGAGAATGTCAGCGCGCGATTTTATGAACGGTGGGAATATTAAACCAGGTGTGTTGTTGGGCTGCTAGGGGGCATTGTTTTGGAAACCAGGAAAAGGATTTATGTAGGGTTATTAGGAGCCAGCCTTTTAGTAATGCTTGCTTTGTTTTCGCTTATTTGGTTTGTGGTATCCAACCGGGATTTGGTACTTAATCAGATATTATTAATCACCCTGGCCATATTGGCAATAATAATGATTTCATTTATGGGAATTGGGATAATTGCCATGATTATTATGATTGTTCGTTCCCGGACAATTCCTTCATTAGAGACCATAAGCCGTGTTGTTAATGAATGGCTTTTTCCTATTACGCTATTGTTAGGAAAAGCTTTGGGTATTCAAAAAGAAAAAATCCTTCGTTCTTTTATATCGGTAAATAATTATTTAGTAAGTTCAAAATCGGGAATAGCTTCAAAAGGGAAAGTAATGATTTTGGCACCGCATTGTCTGCAAAATTCAGAGTGTCAGCATAAAATTACGGTCGATGTTGAAAATTGTAAAGAGTGCGGTAAATGTAAAATTGGCGATTTAAAAAAAATTGCCCATGAACAGGGGGCGGTTTTAAGAGTGGCAACTGGCGGAACATTGGCTCGCAAGTATATAAAAGATACTCGTCCTAAAGCAGTAATAGCAATTGCTTGTGAAAGAGATTTGTCCATGGGTATACATGAAACTAATTTAATACCGGTTATGGGAGTATTAAACTGCAGACCTAACGGTCCCTGCTTTAATACTGATGTGGAAATAGAAAAGGTTAATAATGCTTTGCAGGTTATGAGCAAAGGAGGTTAAAAAATAATGGCATATTTAATATTTGTTCTACCGGCGTTTCTTCTTTCGTTATATGCCCAGTTTAAGGTAAAATCTACTTTTAATCGTTATTCAAAGGTCAGATCAGCAAGGGGGTACAAAGGTGCAGAAGTAGCTGCTACCCTATTACGAAATAATGGAATGTCAGGAAGCGTAGCTATTGAACCAGTAAGAGGAAGCCTTACCGATCACTATGATCCCAGTACCAGGGTGGTACGTTTATCAGAAACTGTGTATGGAAACAACTCAATTTCTGCAATTGGGGTTGCTGCCCATGAAGTGGGCCATGCTATACAGCATCAGCAACAATATGGACCATTGGAACTTCGGCATAAAATAGTACCGGTAACCAATATTGCTTCATCTGCTTCCATGCCAATATTATTGATTGGTCTTATTTTTTATAATACTAATCTAATTTTGTTGGGTATTATATTATTTTCCGCAGTGGTACTATTTCACCTGGTTACTTTACCAGTTGAATTAAATGCTTCGCGCCGAGCAGTAGCTCAATTAAGCGATGCGGGAGTAATAACTAATGATGAAGTACCGATGGTACAAAAAGTATTGGGAGCTGCAGCTTTAACTTATGTAGCAGCGGCTATTGCAGCGATTGCCAACCTTTTATATTATCTGATGATATTTGCCTCCGGTGATGATTAAATAATATGGAGAGGTTAAATGAACAAGAAGAAAACCGTAATCAGCCCGGCCAGGGAAACAGCCTTAAACATATTATTTAAGGTATGTGAACAGGGAGCGTTCGCCAATATTACCCTGGAAAAACAATTAAGAAGCTCTAATTTATCATTGGAAGATCGAAATCTGATTACCGAAATGGTTAACGGGACTATTCGTATGAGAAAGCACCTTGATTGGGTGCTTGCTCTTTTTATAAAGAGGGATTTGAATAAACAGAACCCCTGGTTGCGTAATATTTTGCGTTTATCAACCTATCAACTCTTATTCATGGATAAGATTGCAAAGTATGCCTGTGTAGATGATGCTGTAGAGTTAACCAGAAAGAAAGCAGGTCCGGGCCTTACCAGCGTTACTAATGGAGTATTACGTAATATAATTCGCAATCAGGACCGAATTTCATTTCCGCAGGATTCCATTGCAGATATGTGTAATTATTATTCTCATCCCGAATGGATGGGAGAATTATTTATTTCCCAATTTGGCAAAAAGACAACTGAAGATTTATTTATGTATAACAATAAACGACCTGAACTCGTCATTAGAACTAATTGCTTAAAGGTCTCCCGGCCTGAATTATTGGACAAACTTAAGCGGGAAGGGGTAATATGTTACGCTACAGAAAATACCCCTTGGGGAATAATAATTGAGTCATTACCTATGCCTATAGACGAGCTAAAAAGTTTCCAGCAAGGTGACTTTTATATTCAAAACGAAGCCTCAATGCTGGCAGCCGCAATAATAAATGCACAAGAAAAAGAACTGGTTTATGATTTATGTTCCGGTATCGGAGGAAAAACTACGCATCTGGGCGAATGGATGAAAAACCAGGGACAAATATATGCCGTAGATCTTTACAGCCGCAAACTATCATTGTTAAAAGATAATTGCCAGCGACTGGGTATAACGATTGTAAAGACAATAGCTGCTGATATAATGGAACTGGAATTTGATCTGAAAGCAGATAAGGTGGTATTGGATGTACCTTGTTCAGGATTGGGAGTATTAAATAGGCGCTCCGACTCCCGCTGGAATAAAAAACTTGAAGATATTGATGAGTTGAGCCAAATACAATCCGCGATGTTGAGTAAAGCAGCAACCTTGGTTACCGAAGGCGGATATTTACTGTATTCAACTTGTACTATTATAGAAGAAGAGAATGCCCATGTTATAGAATCTTTCCTGAAACAAAATACAAATTATGTTCTGGTTGATTTTGAATCCCAAATAAGATTTTTCCCGTTGGATGAAATGGATACAGAACAAGCCCGACAGGGTATGCTTGCTCTTATACCGGGAAAATACGGTACAGACGGTATGTTTTATGCATTATTAAGGAGGATTGCTTGAATTTTGAATGCAAAAAGGCAATTATTAGGCTTAGGTTTACCTGAACTGCAGGATTATATTAGTGAGCTTGGTCAACCTGCCTTTAGAGCCCGTCAGATATATAAATGGATATATGAAAAACAAACGGCTTCTTTTTATGAAATGAGTGACTTACCCAGAGAATTTCGCCAACAACTTGATGAAATAGCAGTAGTATCAATACCGAGAGTATTAAAACAAAAAGTATCCAACGATGGTACCCGTAAATTCCTAATGGAACTTGATGATAAGAAAAAAATCGAAACTGTTGTGATTCCACAATCTGGTGAAAAAAATACTCGTTATTCGTTATGCATTTCTACTCAGGTTGGATGTCCGGTAGGATGCCAGTTTTGTGCTACCGGTTCTTCAGGATTTCAGAGAAGTCTGGAATCACATGAGATGATTGGTCAGTATTTAGGTTCTAAACGGGAATTAATGAAACGGTTAAAGCAAAATGATGAAAATATTATTTCCAATCTTGTTTATATGGGTATGGGAGAACCATTTTTTAACTATGAACAGGTGATAAGTTCAATTCGTATTTTGATTGATCCCCAGGGGGTTAATTTAGGGCAGCGTCACATAACCATATCTACTTCTGGTGAAGCAGTAGGAATCGAGCGTTTAGCCCGGGAGGACTTGCAGGTAACTCTGGCTATATCTTTACATGCCTGCAATGATGAATTACGGGATAGGTTAGTTCCATTAAATCGAAAATATCCAATTAAAAGATTAATGCAGGCAATCAGTGACTATATTGAAATAACTAATAGACGGGTAACTTTTGAATACATTATGTTGGATGATATTAATATTGCTAAACAGGACGCGCAGCAATTGATTAAATTGGTAAAGCCACTTCTGGCTAATGTAAATCTTATACCATATAATGAAGTGGAAACGTTACCGTTTAAAAGACCATCCGGATATAATGTCCGCCAGTTTTATCAGTGGCTGGTTGATGGCGGATTAAATGTTACTATAAGAGAAGAACATGGCAGTGATATCGAAGCTGCCTGTGGTCAGCTATGTATTAAAGAACGCTAGAAATATAGAAGCTTAAATGGCATATATTTATTTGGGGTGTTGGGTATGAAGGTTGTTGGAATTACTGATATAGGTTTAGTTCGTCAAAAGAATGAGGATAGTTTTCTTATTGATGAAAAAGCCGGGCTTTTTGTAGTATGTGATGGTATGGGAGGACACCGTGCCGGTGAGGTAGCCTCGGGACTAACCATTGATACTTTTAAACAAAATAAATATAAAAAAAAGTCCGATCCTGGACAGCATTTAATAGATGTAATTCGTCAAGCCAATACACAAATATATGAGATGGGTCAGAATAACCCGGAGTTCTATGAAATGGGTACAACTGTAACTGCTGCCTTAATAACTGACAACTTGTTGACGGTTGCCAATGTTGGTGACAGTAGTTTATTCCTGATCCGTAATGCTGAAATAACCAAGCTTACTCACGATCATACCGTAGCAGAACAAATGGTTGCTGATGGGGTACTGCATCGTAATGATGTTCGTTCAAATTCTTATAACCATGTTTTAACCAGGGCGGTGGGCATTGAAACTGATATTGATATTGATATATTTGAACAGGAATTGCTTACAGATGATTTAATATTATTATGTAGTGACGGGTTGACAGATATGTTAACTGTTACTGAGGTTGGGGATGTATTTAATGGAAATAAGCATAATATTGAACAGATCGCCAGACAATTATTAACCCGGGCTTTACATAATGGTGGAAACGATAATATTACTATAGTGCTTATATGGTTCAAGTAGGGGGTAATTTATTTTGCTGGGAATGATATTAGGTAATCGTTATGAATTATTAGAATTAATTGGAGAAGGCGGAATGGCTATGGTTTATAAAGCCAAATGCCATAGCTTGGATCGTATAGTTGCAGTAAAAATCTTAAAAGAAGAATATTCATGCGATAGTAATTTTGTATCAAAGTTTAAAACTGAAGCCTTCGCAGCAGCCAGTCTTTCTCATCCCAATATAGTTAATATTTTTGATGTTGGTCAGCAGGAAGATATTTATTATATTGTAATGGAATATATTGAAGGACAGACCTTAAGCGAATATATTTCATTAAATAAACCTCTACCGATTGAGAAGGCAGTTGATATTGCAGTAATGATTTGTGATGGTTTGCATCATGCTCATGAAAGAGGAATCATTCATCGTGATATAAAACCGCATAATATTTTAATAACCTCAACCGGTATGGTTAAAGTAGCTGACTTTGGCATAGCGCAGGCAATTACTAAAAATACAATTACCTTTGGGGGGAATGTAGTTGGCTCAGTACAATATATATCTCCCGAGCAGGCTAAAGGTGAACCCCTTACACGGGCTACGGACATATATTCAGTAGGATGTGTACTTTATGAAATGCTCACCGGGCAGTTGCCTTTTGAAGCAGAAAGCCCAATTACCATTGCATTGAAACACATACACGATGACATACCTTCTCCGAGGTCAATTAATCCGTTAATACCAGAAAAATTAGACCAAATAGTGGTTAAGGCCATGGATAAATTACCGGATAAAAGGTTTTCGACTACAGAACAAATGCGCAATGCGTTACTTAATATTTATAGTAATGTTGGTCAACATAACAATAAAGCAATTACAGTGTCTCCGGTAGATGAAGAACAGGGGGGTATTATGGCCAAAAGGAAATTACGTCCATTAGGCACAATCATAATTGTAGCCCTGATTGGCTTATTACTGGGGGTATTAACTCAAATTAACTGGTTTGGTAAGGAAGTGACCGTACCGGATGTATCAAATTTAAAAGTTAAAGCCGCAGAAATGGAATTGGAAAAATATGATTTAAATATGGAAATATCTTCAGAACAATTTAATGTGGAGTATGAGAAAGATACGGTAATATCTCAGGATCCTTCAGCCGGGCAAAAAGTTAAAACTGGTCGTTCAATAAAAGTAATTATTAGCAAAGGACCTGAAATGGCTGAAGTACCAAGAGTTATTGGTGCAGATATAGTTGAAGCAGAAATATTACTAAATAATGAAGGTTTTAAACTAGGATTAACTGACAAAGTGTTTGATGAAAAATATGCTGCCGATTTGGTAATATCACAAAGTCCGAAACCAGGTGCCACAGCAGAAAAAGGCAGTAAAGTTGATTTGATGATCAGTAAGGGAGAATCTGAAAGAATAACTATGCCTAATTTAATCGGTATGAAATTGGACGAAGCATTACAGACCCTTAAGGATAATGATTTGACGCGGGGACAAATCAAACGCCAGCAAAGCAACGAATATGTTGCTGATCAGGTTATTGATCAGGATACTGAACCTGGAGTGTTAATCGATGCTAAAACCCAGGTGAATTTAACGGTCAGTTCCGGACCAGGTCCCGTTGCTCAGACCAGGGCAATTCAATTTCAGCTACCAGTTGAACAAGATTTTTATAAGGTAGCAATCAGGCTTACAGATGTACGTGGAGAACGGGAGATATATAATAAACTCCACAGTGCCGGTGAACAGGTAAATGTTGCTGTTAGCTATGTTGGTAATGCTACAGTAAATATTCAACTGAACGGCAAGCCTTATGACAGTTATAAGCTTTAGGGAGGTTTTATGGGCGAAGCAGAGCGTGTTTCAGGAGTAATACTTAAAAACTACAGTGGTTTTTATTATGTACAAACGGCTGATAACACAATTTATGAATGCAAATTACGTGGAAAAATTAAAGATCAGATTGTTACTGGAGACAGAGTTATTATAACTCCTTTATTACAAGGTAAAGGGGTACTCGAAAATCTTGAAATAAGGGACAATCTACTTTACCGCCCTAAAATAGCTAATGTTGATCTGCTTCTTATAGTTATGGCCTATGATCAACCGGCCCCCAGTTTAAGCTTATTGGACAGATTAATAATGCTGGCAAATTATAATCACCTCAAACCAATAATCATATTAAACAAATCAGATCTTAAAGCTCATGAAAATACTAACTTAATTCTAGATTATTATCCCCGGGCTGGATTCAAAGTTATTACCGTATCAGCCTATAAACAAATAAATCTTAATTTTATAGATGAGGTAATTAAAGATAAGATTGCAGTTATGGCTGGCCCTAGTGGAGTAGGCAAATCCAGCCTTTTAAATGCTCTTTCCGGAAAAGTGGATATTAAGACCCAAACGGTAAGCTCCAAAATTGGTCGTGGACGCCATACTACCAGACATGTAGAATTATATCCATTGGAAAATGGGGGATGGCTGGCAGATACTCCTGGCTTTAGTGTATTGGACATGCCTGTTATAAAGAGCTTTGAATTATCCAAATATTTTCCGGATTTTGAACCCTATTTTTCCAGGTGTCGCTTTAGTAATTGTTTGCATAATCAGGAAATTGAATGCGGGGTTAAACAAGCAGTAGCTGATGGGATTATATTATCGAGTCGTTACCAGAACTATCTACAGATGCTTCAGGAAGTTATTCAGAAAGAGAGGTGCTATAAGTGATTCTGGTTGCTCCTTCAATATTATCGGCTAACTTTTCTCAACTGGGAAAAGATATTAACAAAGCAGAAGAGTCAGGAGCTGATTGGCTACATATAGATGTTATGGATGGGCATTTTGTACCTAATCTTACTATAGGCCCCCAAGTAGTAGCGGATATTCGCCCCATCACAAATCTGATACTGGATGTTCATTTAATGATAGAGAAACCGGAGAGGTTAATTCCAGCCTTTTGCGAAGCCGGAGCTGATTTAATTACCGTTCACAGTGAAACTTGCCCACATTTGCATCGCACTATTTATCAGATTAAAGAAAAAGGTGTTATGGCGGGAGTAGCTATTAATCCGTCTACACCAATAGTGATGATTGAAAATATACTATCTGACCTGGATCTGGTATTAGTAATGAGTGTAAATCCAGGTTTTGGTGGGCAGAAATTTATACCTGGTGCGGTCTCCAAAGTGGCGGCTCTAAAAAACAAGCTGGCTGAACAAGGCATATCTGCTTATCTGCAGGTAGATGGAGGTATTAATGCTCAAACCGGGCTGGAAGTAGTAAAGGCTGGTTGTAATGTGCTGGTGGCAGGCTCTTACATATTTAAATCATCTGATATTAGCCAGGCAATTAATAGCCTTCATCAACTTGGGTAACTATTGACCACTATCAACATGAATGCTACTATAATGGCAAATGAATATTATAAACTTTCTTCGGGGATGGGTGAAATTCCCTATCGGCGGTAAAGCCCGCGAGCCGTTAGGCAGGATTCGGTGAAATTCCGGAGCCGACAGTTATAGTCTGGATGGGAGGAGAGGTTTGCTGGTGTGTGTAAACATACTATAACTTTTTGTGCCTGTAACCCGATTTAATATCGGGTTCATTTTATTTAAGGAGCAGAAAATTTGCAATACAGTGATGATTTAAAATATATGCAGCGGGCTCTTGAACTGGCTATCATGGCCAGGGGCAGGACCCGTCCCAATCCTGTAGTTGGTGCAGTCGTAGTAAATGCTGGGGAAATAGTCGGGGAAGGATATCACAAAAAGGCCGGAACTCCTCATGCTGAAGTACATGCTTTGCAACAGGCAGGATTAAAGGCCAATGGAGCGACTATCTATGTTACTCTGGAGCCATGTAATCATTATGGCAAAACCCCGCCCTGCACAAAGGCTATTATTGAGGCAGGTATAAAAAAAGTTGTTGTTGCCACCCTGGATCCAAACCCGCGGGTATGTGGTCAGGGTATAAAAGCCTTAAACGAAGCAGGAATAGAAACCATTATTGGAATTATGGAAGCAGAGGCACAAAAAATTAACGAAGCCTTTTTTACAAGAATAATTAAGGGCAGGCCGCTGGTTAGTTTGAAAGTTGCCATGACCCTGGATGGTAAAATTGCAACCTGCAGTGGTAATTCGCGCTGGATAACCGGAGAAGAATCCCGTAATTATGTTCATGAACTAAGGAATATTTATGATGTAATCATGGTGGGAATTGGTACAGTATTATTGGATGACCCTTTATTAAATACCAGACTTGAAGGTGTTGACAGTCGTGATCCCATAAGGGCAATAGTAGACTCAAACTTACAAATACCGCTCGCCAGTCAGATAGTAAAGAGTGCCAAAGAGCAACCAACGATGATTTTTTGCAGTAAACAGGCTGACGAACAAAAAGAAATAAAGCTTACCAACCTTGGTCTGGAAATAATCCGTGTTAATGGTGAGGGTGATAAACTAGATCTGCAAGAGATAGTTTCAATAATTGGACACAAGGGGTATAATAGCATTTTACTGGAAGGCGGAGCCGGATTAAATACTGCTATGCTGGAAGAACATCTGATTGATAAGTTATATTGGTTTATCGCTCCCAAAATAGTTGGTGGAATCAAGGCGCCGGGACCAATCGGTGGACAAGGAGTATCCATAATGGATGATGCTATTAAATTGGATTCAATGATACTAAGTAAATTTGGTCAGGATATTATGATAACAGCTTATACAAGGTGGTGAAAAAAATATTTACCGGAATAATTGAAGAAATCGGCATTCTAAAACGAATTAATCGCGCGTCCCGATCTTTTCAAATAGAGATTGAAGCTTCCAAGGTTCTGGAAGACGTTAAGCTGGGTGATAGTATTGCTATCAATGGGGTCTGCCTGACGGTAACCAGTTTTAACGCCACGTCTTTTACGGCTGATGTTATGCCGGAAACAGTAGATCATACCAATTTAAAACATCTTTATCCTGGCAGTCAGGTGAATTTGGAGAGAGCACTTAGAATTGGTGACCGCCTGGGAGGACATCTGGTTCAGGGACATGTAGATGCGGTGGGTACAATTTTGCAAAAGCAGAAACTGGATATCGCAATAATTTATCGAATTCAAGCTCCGGTTGATTTACTACAGTATATTGTACCTAAAGGATCAATAGCAATTGATGGTATAAGCCTTACCGTAGTTGATGTATTTCCGGATAGTTTTACGATATCTCTAATACCGCATACTGCTCATCTTACTATTTTGGGTAAGAAATCACCCGGAGATTCAGTTAATTTAGAGAGTGATATAATTGGTCGTTATGTCAAGCGTTTAATGACAGTAAAGGAAAGTGAAAAGCAAAAGGAACTAAGTGCAGGATTTTTAGCAGAAAACGGATTTATTTAAGGGGGTAATCAGATGCTTAACACTATAGAAGAAGCCATAAATGATATAAAAGCCGGGAAAATGATAATTCTAGTTGATGATGAGGACAGGGAAAATGAAGGAGATATTATAGTTGCTGCTGAAATGGCTACCCCGGAAGTAATTAATTTTATGGCTTCCTATGCCAAAGGATTAATATGTGTACCAATTATCGGTGAACGTCTTGACCAGTTGGATATTCAGGCCATGGTGCTTGACAATACTGACAATCATGAAACTGCCTTTACGGTTTCGGTTGATTATAAGACGACTACAACGGGAATATCGGCTCATGAGCGGGCAGCAACTGTACAGGCTTTAATAAATGAAAACTCTCAACCAGGGGACTTTCGTAAACCGGGACATATATTTCCTTTGCGCTACAAAGAAGGAGGTGTATTACGGCGGGCTGGACACACTGAAGGATCAGTAGATTTGACTAAATTAGCCGGATTATATCCAGCAGCAGTAATATGTGAGATTATGAACCCGGATGGTTCTATGGCCAGACTTCCTGAACTTTTGGAATTTTCCCGGGAACACAATATCAAAATTGCCAGCATTGCTGAGTTGATTGAATATAGAAGACGCAGGGAAAAATTGATTATACGGGTAGCTGACACCAAGCTGCCTACCGATTTTGGATATTTTACCGCGGTAGCTTATGAATCGCTGTTGGATGGGCAGGGACATCTGGCCCTGGTAAAAGGCGAATGGGAAGAAGATGAACCGGTATTGGTCAGAGTTCATTCTGAATGTCTTACCGGAGATGTTTTTGGTTCCAACCGTTGTGATTGTGGTGATCAGTTAGCCAGTGCCATGACCATGATTGAGCGGGAGGGAAAAGGAGTCTTGTTATATATGCGTCAGGAAGGGCGGGGTATTGGATTGGTTAATAAAATCAGAGCCTATAACCTGCAGGATAAGGGACGCGATACGGTAGAGGCCAACTTGGAACTGGGATTTCCTGAAGATTTAAGGGATTATGGAATTGGGGCTCAAATACTGGTTGATCTGGGAATAAGAAAAATGAGATTAATGACTAATAACCCTAAGAAAATAAAAGGTTTGGAGGGATACGGCATGGAGGTAGTCGAAAGAGTACCCATAGAAATTAAAAGTAAAGATGAAAACCGACGCTACCTTCAAACCAAAAAAGATAAAATGGGTCACCTGTTGGCAGGTTTATAATTATTATATAGGAGGAGTAATAATGAGCAGAGTATTTGAAGGAAAACTGGTTGGCGAGGGTCACAAAATCGGAATAGTAGTATCGAGGTTTAATGAATTTATTACTAATAAATTATTATCCGGATGTATGGATGCTCTAACCCGTCATAATGTAAGCCCTGATGATATAGACATAGCCTGGGTACCCGGAGCTTTTGAAATTCCGTTTATGGCTCAAAAAATGGCTGGTAAGGATTATGATGCGGTTATTTGTTTAGGTGCAGTTATAAGAGGGGCTACACCTCATTTCGAGTATGTTTCCGCTGAAGTAACCAAAGGAGTAGCACAAGTTGGTTTGAACAGTGGAATACCGGTTATCTATGGAGTAATTACTGCAGATACCATCGAACAGGCAATCGAAAGAGCCGGTACCAAAGCAGGCAATAAAGGTGTTGATGCTGCTATTTCTGCCATTGAAATGGTCAATCTCACTAAACAACTTGGTTAGAATAAAACCCTTTCAGTAAGGTTTAAAGAAAAGTATTTGATACTTATTTACTATGGCTATCTTAAAATGATTAAGAATTTTAGGATAGCCTTTAATACTATATAAATTAAAATTTGAATTCCTGCAGCCATATATATTCCTCTGATAACCTGCATATCAAAATTTGATACGGTTGATTTATTATTATACTTACTGTAGAATTTTTAATTGTAATCATTTTATATCTTAACGCCTGTAAGGAGTTGGACTTTATGGTAATAGGCGGTCTGTTGTTTATTCTGATAATGGTTTTGGTACTGCCGTTTGCAGTTACCAAAGTAGAAGAAAATCTGGAAATATTCTT
>JAAYBS010000020.1 GCA_012718855.1 Syntrophomonadaceae bacterium | reverse complement strand
GAGGAATTGCACTTGGTATAATGATTTTTCCGGTAATGGTTATTTCCATTCGTGATTGTCTGCGGGCTGTTGATTCTGATTACAGATTGGCAGGTGCAGCCCTCGGAGTATCCCCTGCCTATATGTTATGGAGAATTATCCTGCCCCAATCCTGGCGCGCAATTATTAGCAGTATATTATTGGCTATGGGATATGCGGCTGGAGCTACTGCTCCTATTATGGTAACAGCTGCAGCCATTTCATCACCCACTTCGGGTAATTTATTGGAACCAGTTATGGCATTGCCATATCACCTGTATATTTTATTTAATGAACATATCTCACTGGATAATGCATACGCAACTGCTTTGTTACTGGTTATAATGCTATTAATACTAAACTCCGCTGCTCTGGCACTAACCCACAATGGTACGAAATCGAGGCGATAATTTGACTGCTATCAATATTACTGATTGGAACACCTGGTACGGTGATTTCCAGGTATTAAACAATATTAATTCCGAATTCAAAGATAAAAGCATTACTGCCATAGTAGGTCCTTCCGGTTGTGGCAAGACTACATTATTACGCAGCCTGAATCGCACTGCAGAACTGACTGATAATTTCCGTTATGAAGGCAGCATCCTGGTATATGGCCATAACATTTATGCTGATAAAGCCGAAGATGCCAGGCGACATATCGGACTGGTTTATCAGACCCCGGTTGCCCTGCCGTTATCAATACAGGAAAATGTATTGTTTGGACCTCGTTATTATGGAGAAAGAAAACGGGATAGATTAACGGCTATTGTTGAAAACTGCCTTACTCAGGCAGCTCTTTGGGATGAAGTAAAAGATAAGTTAAATAAACCGGCTTTTGAATTATCCGGCGGACAGAAACAGCGTTTATCAATTGCCCGGGCACTGGCAGTTAATCCCCAGCTACTGTTATTGGATGAACCTTGCTCCAGCCTGGATCCACTTTCTACCGGGCTTATAGAAGAATTGCTGGTGAAGTTAGCTATGAACCTGCCGATTATCATTGTGACGCATAATCTTTTTCAAGCTCGACGCATAGCTAATGAAACTGTTTTTATGTTAAACGGAAAAATCATTGAAAAAGACCTTACCCAAACCATGTTTAACAATCCTTCCAATGAGGCGACGCGTAGTTTTTTCTCTGGTGCTATAGGCTAAACCTGATAATATCAATCGGTTGGAAAAATTAATTTTAAATTATGAATAAGGCTATTTAACCTAAATACCTTCCTCCAGCGGGACAATTCCATCCCCCCTTGAAAACCAGAGCCAGGAAAAAGGCAGGTAAAGCTTAGAACCATTTTCTGATCAACAAATAAAAAGGGAAGACTCGGTTTGTTAACCTGACTTCCCTTTATTTATGCATTTAAACAGTATTAATTATCCTAAAACCTCGGGACTGATTTCCACCGCAGTAAAATCAGCAGTCTCAAATGCAGCTTTGATGGCAAAAATATTAGGTACTTCATTTAATAAATAGAAACGGGCACTGGCTATCTTGCCTTTATAGAAATTAGCATCATAATGCTCATCTCCTACCTCGTTTAAAGCCTTTTGTGCTACCAGGGCCTGTTCCATCATCAGCTTTCCGCAATAGACCATGGACATGGCCATCATAATTCTAGTTGCCCACAGAGGTAAATAACTGATTTTACCTTCCTTCATTTTTCCCCGCAACATCATAAGGATTTCTGAAAAAGCCCCAAATGCGTCAGACAACATCTTAATCTCAGTCTTAAAGTTTTCATTTTCTTTATGCTGTTCTATAAACTGACTGATTTCAGTCAGCCATTTCATAAAGGGTTTGCCTTTTTCCATGTTGAATTTTCTTCCTACCAGGTCCATAGACTGAATATAGGTTGTGCCTTCCCAGATGGAATAAATTTTAACATCCCGGGCCAATTGTGCTACCGGATACTCTTCAATATACCCATATCCGCCGTAGCACTGTATTGCTTCCCCAACCAGTCCCCAGGCCATTTCAGTGGGATAAGCCTTGCACAAAGGGTTATTAATCATAAACATATCATCATAATACTTTATCTCGTCCGGATCAGAGGAAGCCATAGTCATATCAGTATACCAGTAGGTTTTATAGATGAGAGCACGCATCGCCTCAGTACATGCTTTTTGATGCAGCAGCATACGCTTTACATCTTCATGCTCAATAATGCTGACGCGCGGTCCCTTGGGATCAGTTAGCTTATTACCCTGTACACGGATTTTGCTGTAATCTCTGGCGTTAAAATAAGCTTCACCTGCACATGACAAAGCCATCATACCGGTACTCAGCCTGGCTTCGTTCATCATTACAAACATTTGTGATAATCCCTGCCCTTTGCCGTCTTCCCCGGGTGCCTCTCCAATAATCCAACCATAGCAATCATTGTTTTCGCCATAACTCAAAGTACAGGTAGCTGAACCTTTTAATCCCATCTTATGTTCAATTCCCACTGTAGTAACATCATTCCATTCGCCAACTGAACCATCATCATTGATTTTAAATTTGGGAACCGCAAACAGGGAAATTCCCGCCGTACCTTCACGGGCATTTTCAGTTCTGGCTAAAACCAGATGGATTATGTTTTCCCACAGATCAGTGTCACCAGCAGTTATAAAACACTTGGTACCTTTTATCTTATAATAACCAGGAGTATCAGTAGCATAAGCTTTGGTAGTTACAGCACCTAAATCAGAACCTGCACCTGGCTCAGTTAAATTCATAGTTCCGCCCCATTTAGCTGCGAACATCGAAGGGAGTAATTTTTCCTTTAGTTCTTTACTGCCAAACTTTTCAATAACATCAGCAGCAGCTCCGCCTGCACCCCAATACATAACCATACAAGGTGAAGCTGCCGTCAGCATTTCATTTTGACAAGTGGCAAACAAACGCGGGGCATGGCCTTCAGCCTGATAATCAAAAGCCGACGGTCCCATGCCGGCTTCACAGATAGTGTAGTAAGCTTGTTTAACTGATTCCGGTAAATAAACATTACCATTTTCAAATCTAGCCCCGATAGTATCAGCATCTCCATTAGCCGGGCCTACAACATCACGCGCAATCTTGTAAGCTACATCAATGAATGAATCTATATCGTCCACTGAATAATAGTCTTTGTACTCATCACACGCCAGCAATTTTTCAGTATCCAGCCATTCCTTGATGATGAACTTAAGCTCCCGGGTATCAAATAAAAAATTAGTTGATGGCATTCAATTTCCTCCTTATTATTTATCTCACTACAGTATAAATAAATATATTTCGAAATACAATTTTCTAAATTCTTAGTAAATTTATTATAACCATCATTGTAAAGTACACTTGACATTTTGCTGATGCAGGCGTATATTGAATGTAAAGCTAGCTTTACAAAGTAATGGTGGTGTTGTATATGGAGAATCGCCTGAAAGAATTACGGGAAAGTCTTGCCATGACCCAAGAGGAATTAGCCGCCCGGGCAGGAGTATCAAGGCAAACCATAATATCATTGGAAAAAGGTAAATATAATCCCTCAATAACCCTGGCTTATAAATTATCTAAGATATTTGGGTTAAGCATTGAGGAGTTATTTATGTTAAATGAAGGAGGCGAAAAGATATGACAACCAAACAAATGTTACTGCTTAAATATTTAATATTAGCATTTATAGGTATTATCGCTATTTGGCAGATATCAAGCGGAAATTATGCCTTTGGAACCGGTTTATTGGTTGGAATAATTATTGCCGGTATTACTTTGAGTATTAAAAGCCGTCAGATTAATAATCTGACAGAAAAGGGCATCAATCCCTATGACGAACGGGTTTGGACTATTGCTGGAAAAGCCTCCTATGCTTCAATACGGGTTTTTGCAATTATAAGTGCAATAATCGTATTAACTGGTTCAATCTGGGGCCCTGAAACCATGGTAAACCCGTATAATCTGCTGGGTATCTGCCTGGCCTTGCTGATGCTGTTGTATATCTGTTTTTATTACTACTATAATTGGAAAATGTAAATACAATGGGGCAGAAAGGGTTCTGCCCCAAAATATCTATTTACTTTAATTTATCAGAACTAGTTTGTTACTCCCAGAGCAGCTTCTTCTATATCCATGGCACTGCAATCAGCTTCTTTGATAATATCTACCAGAGCAGCTATTTCAGGTAATACATTACGAGTAAAATATTTAGCTGAAGCTACTTTACCATGATAAAAAGAATAATCAAAATGTTCCCGACCAAGTTCATTAATCTTGTTCTCAGCCAATAATGCCATTTCAACCAATAATTTAGCCGCGTATAATTTACCGGTAGCATGCAAAACCCGGGTAGCAAATATTTTTATCTCTGCTTCTTTGCCTTCACTGCGGAAAGCATTTAATGTAGCTTGTATTTCACTATATTGCTTAATAGCACGTTCCAGTAACTCAAATTCTCTTTCCCAACCTTCCCGGTTTCGGTTTTGCTCAACAAAGTCAATAATATCCTGCAGCCAATCTGCAAACAACTGGCCTTTTTTCATGGTCATCTTACGTCCAACCAGATCCATGGACTGAATGTAATTGGTACCTTCCCAAATGGGATATATGCGGGCATCCCGGTAAAGCTCAGCTACGGGGTATTCCTCGGAAAAACCATATCCTCCATAAACTTGTAATGCTTCACTTATACAAGTCAATGCATAGTCTGAACAGAAGGCTTTAACCAGCGGAGTATTAATCTCGATTCTGTCCCGCGCTTTCTTGGCTATCTCAGCATCATCAACGTTATTTTTTATATCAACAAGATAGAAAGTACTGATTGCCATAGCCCGGAAAGCTTCAATATAAGCTTTTTGCATCAAGAGCATTCGGCGTATATCCTCATGATTAATTATACTAACCTGTCCACCCTTGGGATTAGCCGTTGCCTTACCCTGGACACGCTGGCGGGCATAATCAGCAGCATTGTTATAAGCTATGGCAGCCAAAGCTGTGGCTGATAAACCTGTCATAAGACGTTCTTCATTCATCATATTGAACATCTGTGCCAGACCTTGTCCTATGCCGTCCTCACCGGGTGGATCACCTAACAGATAGCCAATACAATCGTTATCTTCACCAAAGTCAATAACACAGGTGGGGTTACCTTTTAGGCCCAATTTATGTTCAATGCCTCCGCAATGCACATCATTAAACTTACCCGGATTTCCATTTTCATCTGGTATAAACTTGGGGATAACAAATAAAGAAATACCTGCTGTTCCAGGTCTTGCTCCTTCTATCCGTGCTAGAGCCAGGTGGATAATGTTTTCCGTAAAATCCTGTTCTCCACCACTAATAAAACACTTGCTTCCCTTTATTTTATAAACGCCAGGTTTATCAGTTGGAAAAGCCCGCGTGCTTACATTTCCTACTTCGGATCCGGCAGAAGGTTCAGTAAGAGCCATCGTACCAGCCCATTTTCCGCTATACATATCAGGGAGAAAGGTTTCTTTGAGGGTTTCGTTTCCGAAATCCTCAATTAAGCCTGCTGCTCCTCCCCCAGCAAGATAAAGGGTTCCCAAAGATGGGTTGGCTCCAATAATAAATTCCAACATTGACCAGAGTACACATAAAGGTACCGCAGATGGATCATGAGGATTATAGTTGCTGCTGCAAAATCCGTTATCCTGTATGAAAAAATAAGCCTCTCTAGTAGATTCGGGTGTGATAACCCGACCATTTTCAAATTTGGAGCCTATCTTATCAGAATCTTCACAAGTCGGAGCGATAACTTCACGTGCTCCCTTTAAGGCATTATCCAAAATGAAATCCATGTCTTCCACAGAATAGCCATCTTTAAATCTTTCCGTATTTAAAACCTTGTCTAAATCTAGCCATTCTTTAAGTATGAACTTATGATCACGATTGGAGTGCAAAAACCGAGATGACATTAATGTAACCACCTTTACTGATATTTTTTAATAATATATTTCATTATCTAAATAATACCTTACATAAAATTTCAACCAAGTGCAATATTTTGGACGGTTTAAATTTTTAGAAACTTGATAAGCCTGCACCGTTATTTTAATAAGATAATAGAAAGAATTTTTCCACTTCCTCCGCTACCCCTGGAGCAACCTTAATTGTCGCCCGTTTACACTGAATATAGACAAAGAACGTCCCGGTGTAACACCCGACGTAATAAAGAAACCCCGGAACTTCGTTCCGGGGTAGTTCACATCGGATGTGGTTCTGCGCTGCGCTTGTTCCACATCTCGATCTGTCCGAAAGCATTTTCGGGCTGACTGGCGGCGCCCACGAGCCAACGATGTCTTGGCGAGTGCCGATGTATCGAAGTCCGAAGGACTGAGCATCGACGCACCAGGAAAATTAATTAAAAAAGAAGCAATGATATTAATTGCTTCTTCTAATAAATAATCCTGCTTCATTAATTGCGCGAAACGAAGTGGAGGCGCATCAGTGCCCCCGAAGGGGGGCGATGTCCTACTCCGCCAGCGACGATGTCTCGCCGGCGTGTCGATGGATCGAAGTCCGAAGGACTGAGCATCGACCGACCGTAGGAAGTGCCGCCAAATAGCCCCAGACCTGCGGTCCGGGATCGGTCACATCGGATGTGGTTCTGCGCTGCGCTTGTTCCACATCTCGATCTGTCCGAAAGCCTGACAGCCTGACCGCGGCCAGCATAACCTGTGTCTTAATGCAGTCCCGGACATTCGTCCGGGATCGGTCATATCGGATGTGGTTCTGCACTTCGCTTGCTCCACATCTCGATCTGTCCGAAAATAAAATAATCCTGGCG
>JAAYBS010000220.1 GCA_012718855.1 Syntrophomonadaceae bacterium | reverse complement strand
ATCCTCATAGTTTTGAGCGATAACTTTTCTTTTTAGTTTATTACTGGGAGTCATTTCGCCATTTTCAATGGTAAATTGATGATCCAGCAAGGTGAATTTAATTATCTTTTCATGATGGGCCAAATCTTTGGATTGTCCTTCAATTCTTTCCGCATATAATTTAATGATTTCAGGTTTGGTTACCAGATCGCTTAATCCCTGGTAAGCAATGTTCTTTGATTTGGCGTATTCCTCCAGAGCGGGGAAGGCGGGTACAATCAGAGCAGTAAGGTACTTCTGTTTGTCGCCGAAAACTACCATTTGCTCAACATAATAGTCCTGGCCGACCCGGGATTGAATCAACTGAGGAGCAATGTTTTTGCCATTGGCGGTAATAATGATATCCTTCTTCCTATCAGTAATTTTCAGGAATCCATCCTCGTCAATTTCACCTATATCGCCGGTTTTAAAGTATCCGTCTTCGGTCATGGCCTCGCTGGTCTCTTCCGGCTTTCCATAGTAACCTTTGAAGACATTGTCACCCTTAATTAGTATTTCCCCGTCCTCAGCAATCTTGATATGATTACCGTCAATGGGTCTGCCAGCGGTGCCAAATTTAAAATCAGACGGGGAATTGCAGGAACCCATGGGCGCTGTTTCGGTTAGCCCGTAACCCTGGGCAATAAAGATATTGGCAGCAAAGAAGAATTCTTCGATATCCTTGGCCAGCGGAGCCCCCCCGGCTGAAAAGAAATTCAAGCGACCGCCCAGTAATTCTCTGACGTTTGACAGCACCATTTTATGAGCCATTTTATGTTTAAACTCTAGTGTAAAGGGAATCTTTTCACCCCGAATTTTAGCAAACTCATATTCTTTACCTACTGATATACCCCAATCGAATATACTCTTTTTGAGACCTCCAGCTTGTTCCATTTTGGCATAAATGGCGGCGTACATTTTTTCAAACAATCGGGGCACACCACACATATATGTGGGTCTGATTTCCCCGAAATATTCGACGATTTTATTGGTATCGGCGCAGAAATACTGGGTCGCACCCCGGGAATGTATCCAATAACTGGAGGCTTTTTCATAAACATGGCTCAGGGGAAGAAATACCACTTCAATATCGTTTTCTCCCATGGGGAACCTGGAATTCAAGGCTTCGTTTTCAACAAAGAAGCTTTTATGGGAATGCATTGCTCCCTTGGGATCACCGGTAGTTCCTGAAGTATATATGACTGACATGATATCATCTTCGGTGATGGAATCCAGACGTCTTTGCAGTTCCGCTTCCTGGTTTGATTTCCTGCCCAATTCATATAAATCATCAATATACATAATGTCTTTATCATTCTCATCAATTTTTACCGATTTTGAAAATACAACTACATGTCCGATCTTGGTGTTACCTTTATAAAACTTCATGACATTATCGTATTGGAATTGATCATCGACAAAGATAATTTTACATTTGGCGTCATCTACAATGTACTCGGCCTGTTCTGCGGTATTGCTGGCATAGATAGCCACCGTAGCGCATTTGATGCTCATGATGGCGTAATCACTAATAACCCATTCCGGCCGGTTTTCTGAATAAATGGCAATCATGTCGTTCTCTTTTGCCCCTAGCTCCAGCAGTCCTTTGGCGGCATTGTCAATACGTTCGCCAAAATCCTTCCAGGAGATTCCTTTCCACTCATCACCTTCCTTGTAATAGAGGGCATTTTCTTTTCTGTCGGAGTACTTTTTTACTTGCGCATGAATCGACGTCGCTAAGTTTTTGGCTTGCATGTTATACCTCCTAAAAATTTAAATATTTACTGCATTTTATTTAAACTCTACTCATCCCCGAGTGAGTCCGTTTCAGATGAAGAGCTATCAACCGGTGTATTAATGTTATGACTAATGCTGAAATGTTGTTAAAAAATTTATTTGCTATAACAATCATAATTCTTTAAATTCTCTGATAATCCTTTTTATTTTTTAGGCTGGGGGATGGATAAACCATGCCAATGAAAGAATATGTATGCCAAATCCGGGGGACATTATCAAATTTCACTGGAATTTAAACCTTTAGTGATTGACCTAATCACGGTCTGATGGTATATTTATTTATAATTTTAAAACTAAAGGCTTTGATGGAGAGAGTAGGTTTCAGTCGAAAGTTTTCAGCGAGTCGGGGGCGGTGCAAGCCCGGTACCAGTAGGCTGAATCTGAAAATCACTCCTGAGCTGCGGACTGAAAGAGTAATCCAGTAGGCTCCGACGGTTTCCCCCGTAATCGGGAACGCATATGATGGTATGCTTGTATTAATGGGTGGTATAGCGAATGTCTTTTAAGGCTTTCGTCCCGAAAGGGACGAAAGCCTTTTCAATTTATATTAATCATAATTACTGGAGGGGAAAATTATGGCGATTAATGATATGGTAGAAATTCGCTGGCACGGCCGGGGTGGACAGGGGGCCAAGATGGCCTGCATGCTGCTGGCAGATGTAGCTGGTTTACAGGGAAAATTCGTACAGGGTTTCCCGGAGTATGGACCGGAAAGAATGGGAGCTCCTATTACAGCGTATAATCGCATTAGTGAAAAACGGTGTACAGTCCATTCCAACATCTATTATCCCGATTATGTGGTGGTGGTAGATGAAAGTCTGCTGGACAGTGTCAATGTCACCGGGGGACTGAAAGAGGACGGTGCGATAATAATAAACACTCCCCTCTCTCCTCAGGAGATGCGTCCCCGGCTGCAGGGATGGACTGGAAAAGTCTGTACAATTGATGCCCGTCGTATTTCAGAAGAGAATCTGGGCAAGAACATCCCCAATACCCCTATGCTGGCTGCGGCAGTTAAAGTTAGCGGCGTTTTGGAAACCGAACGTTTTTTAGCTGATATAGAAGAGTCCTTTAAACATAAATTTGCTTCCAAGCCGCAGGTTATTGAGGGGAACATGGCAACATTGATAAAATCCCTGGAGGAGGTGCAGGAAGGTTGATTTATGCGAAAGATATTAACGAAAATACCCCCTGGCAGGATTTGACCCCCGGCGGAGAGATCTACGAACCAGGAACTGCGCGGGCCTTCAATACTGGCAGTTGGCGGACCGACACTCCAGTTTTTCATGAGGAAGCCTGTAAACACTGTATGCTTTGTGTGCCCTTTTGTCCGGATAGTGCTATTCCGGTGAAGGATGGTAAACGTCTGGATTTCGATTATATGCACTGCAAGGGTTGTGGCATATGTGAGGAAGTATGCCCCTTTCCGGCAATTACCATGCTGACTGGAGGTGCAGCTAAATGAATCACCGCCTTTCCGGTAATGAGGCTGTAGCTTATGCCATGAAGCAGATAAATCCTGATGTCATGGGGGCATTTCCTATTACTCCCTCTACGGAGATTCCGGAATACTTTGCTGGTTATGTAGCTGATGGCGAGGTAAATACCGAATATGTGACCGTGGAGTCCGAGCATAGTTCGATGTCGGTGTGCATCGCCGCGCAGGCTGCAGGAGCCAGAGCAGTCAGTGCTACTTCCTCCTGTGGACTGGCACTGATGTACGAGCTTTTATATGTGGCAGCCTCATGTCGTTTGCCTATAACACTGGCTTGTGTCAATCGGGCTCTTTCGGGGCCGATAAATATAAATGCCGATCACTCCGACTCGATGGGAGCCCGCGATAGTGGATGGATTCAGATCTATGCCGAGAATAATCAGGAGGCCTATGATAATTTCCTTATGGCCATGCCTATCGGCGAGACCCCGAGCGTACGCTTACCGGTGATGACCTGTATGGATGGCTTCATTACCAGTCATGCGGTAGAAAATATAGAACTTTTGGAGACTGATGTTGTGCGCAAGTTTATCGGGGAATACCATCCGGAACACTATTTGCTGAAAAAAGAAAATCCGCTGGCGGTAGGGCCATACGATGTAAGTCCTTATTATATGGAACATAAAATGCTGCAGGCGGAGGCCATGAAAGCGGCCAAGGCGCGTATTCTGGAGGTGGCCGCAGAGTTTGAAAAGATTTCCGGCCGCAGCTATGGTCTGTTTGAAGAATATAGGATGGAGGATGCAGAACTGGCTCTGGTTCTGATTGGATCCACTGCCGGAACTGCCAAAGCAGCTGTCGATAAATTAAGGGACGATGGAGTAAAGGCAGGGCTGATTAAAGTTAGAGTATTCCGTCCTTTCCCGGGTGAGGAACTGGCCCGGGCGTTGGCGGGTACCAAAGCCATAGCCGTTATGGATAAATCCGAAGGCTTTTCCGCAGCCGGAGGTCCTTTATTTGCTGAGACCCGCAGTGCTTTATATGACCTGAACCAACGCCCTTATATGGTTAATATTGTTTATGGTCTGGGTGGTCGTGACGTAAAGGTGGAGGATATTGAAAAAGTATTTGACCGGCTGGCGGATATTGCTGTAACCGGCGAGACCGGTCCGGTATATTCCCATATGGGACAGAGGTCAAAGGAGGAGACAGCATGAGTACGGTATATAACCTGAAACGAGAAGTAGAAAAGCCGGTACGTCTCACCGGGGGACATAGACTATGCGCCGGCTGTGGTGCGGGGATCGTGGTATCAGGGGTTTTGCGTGCCCTGGATCAGGAGGACCGGGCTGTGGTAGTTAATGCTACCAGTTGTCTGGAGGTTTCTACCTTTATGTACCCTTATACTGCCTACATGGACAGTTATATTCATTCTGCTTTTGAAAACTCTGCGGCTACCTGTTCCGGAGCGGAAGCAGCCTATAACGCTTTAAAACGCCGCGGCAAGGTGGAAGGAACCGTCAAGTTCATTACTTTTGCCGGTGACGGCGGTACCTATGATATAGGGTTTCAATCTCTTTCAGGCGCTATGGAACGCGGTCATGACATGGTTTACGTCTGCTATGATAACGAGGCT